>DATBGJ010000380.1:0-1692 GCA_036558045.1 Thermoanaerobaculia bacterium | reverse complement strand
ACCCGGGAGTGTCCCTCCTGGGCTACACCTCGATCGGCGCCGGCTGCACGATCCACCAGGGCGCCTGGCTGCGGGACAGCACCGTCGGCGAGGGCGCCGTCATCGAGCCCTACAGCGTGCTGGACGGCACCGAGGTTGGCGACGGTTGCCGGGTGGGACCGTTCGCGCGGCTGCGTCCGGCATCCCGCTTGCTTGAGGGTGCACGGGTGGGTAATTTCGTGGAGGTGAAGGGCTCCGAGATCGGCGAAGGCGCCAAGGTGAACCATCTGGCCTACGTGGGAGACGCGACCGTGGGCGAGGGAGCCAATCTCGGGGCCGGCGTCGTGACCTGCAACTATGACGGCGTACGCAAGCATCCGACGGAGATCGGCCCCGGCGCCTTCATCGGCAGCGACACCATGCTGGTGGCGCCGGTGAAGGTGGGCGCCGGCGCCACGACCGCCGCGGGCTCGATCGTTACCAAGGACGTTCCCGCGGGAGCGCTGGCGGTGGGGCGGGCACGGCAGAAGAATCTCGAAGGCTGGGCTGGCGGCCTCCGCCGGCGGCGCGAGCCGAAGAAGAAAGAGGAACCTTAGACGATGTGCGGAATCGTGGGATACGTGGGGCAGCGCGAGGTGGTGCCCCTGCTGATGGACGGCCTCCGCCGCCTGGAGTACCGCGGCTACGACTCGGCCGGCGTGGTGGCGGTGCGGGACGGCGACTTCCAGACCGTCAAGGCCGAGGGCAAGCTGGAAAACCTGCGGGAGAAGCTGGAGCAGCAGCCGCTCTCCGGCCGCTACGGGCTCGGCCACACCCGTTGGGCCACCCACGGCCCGCCGAGCGAGCGCAACGCCCATCCCATGGTCGATTCCCGCCGCCGGCTGGCGCTCATCCACAACGGCATCATCGAGAACTACCTGCCGCTCAAGAAGCGGCTGATGGCGGAAGGCTGGACCTTCAACTCGGACACCGACACCGAGGTGGTGGCGAACCTCATCTCCTCCTACCTCGACGGCAGCGACCTGCGCTCCGCCGTGGCGCGCGCCGTTGGCGAGCTGGAGGGGATGTACGCCTTCGCCGTAGTGACCAGCGAGACGCACGGCCAGGAGATCGTCGCCGCGCGCCAAGGCCCGCCGCTGGTGATCGGCCTCGCTCAGGGCGAGCAGTTCCTCGCCTCGGACCCGGCGGCCCTGCTCGCCTACACCAAGGACGTCGTCTTCCTCGAGAACGGCGACCTCGCGCGGCTCACGCCGGCCGGGGTGGAGATCCAGGACGCCGGGGGCAAGCCCGTCCAACGGCCCGTACAGCATCTCAACTGGGATCCCGTGCAGGCCGAGAAGGGCGGCTACAAGCACTTCATGCTCAAGGAGATCCACGAGCAGCCGCAGGCCGTGCAAGACACCTTCGCGGGGCGCGTGGACTTCGAGAACCCGGGCATCCTCTTCGACGAGGTTGCGATCACGAAGGAGGAGATGGCCCGCTTCGAGCGCCTTCACCTGCTGGCCTGCGGCACCTCCTGGCACGCCGGGCTCATCGGCAAGTTCCTGATCGAGCACATCGCCCGCGTCCCCGTCGAGGTCGACTACGGCTCCGAGTACCGCTACCGCGATCCGATCCCCTCCGACCGCGTGCTGGCGGTGGGGATCTCGCAGTCGGGCGAGACGGCGGACACCCTCTCGGCGATGGAAGCCGCCCACGAGCGCGGCGCGCGCC
>DATBGJ010000379.1:0-7158 GCA_036558045.1 Thermoanaerobaculia bacterium | reverse complement strand
ACCGGCCGGCACCTCCTGGGGCGCCTCAAGCGCTTCGACCGCTTCGCCGTGGTGCTCGAGAGCGAGGGCAAGGAAATCCTCATCTACAAGCATGCCATTGTCACCATTTCCGTGGCGCCGCCCGCTCCCTGAGGTCCGGCGCCATGGATGCCGGACCGTTGTTGCGGCTGCAACTCTCGCCGTCCTGCTGGCGGCGAGCCTGGCCTGCTCCTCGGCGCCGCCGCCTGCGCCTTCCCATCCTCCGGCGCCGCAGCCTCAGCCGCTCGCGCTGGCGCCGGCGGACCGCCCCTATCTGATCGATCCCCTGGAAGGCTATTCCGGCACGGCGCCGCAGGAAGTCCTGCACGCCGCTTGGCGCAGCCTGCTGGAGGAAGGGGATACCGCGGGAGCGACGCGGACCGCCACGGGGCTGCTGGAGCAGGATCCGGAGCTGGCGCCGGCCCAGGTGCTGCTCGCCCAGGTGGACTTCGCCGCCGGCGAGGACCGGCGCGTCGTCGAGCGTCTCCTGCCGATCGGCGACGCGGCGCCCACCTACACGGCGAGCCAGTTGCTGCTCGGCCGCGCCGCCGAGCGCCTCAACGACGTCCCCCTCGCCTACGCCGCCTACCGCGCCATCGCCGCGCGCAGCCAACTGGCCCGGAAGCGGGCCGGCGATCTCCACCCTCGCGCCCTGGAGATCGTCTCCAACCGGCTGGACGAGGCCCTGCGCAACCGCGATTTCGAGGCGGCGGACAAGCAGCTCGACCTGCTGCGCAATTGGGCCCCCGCCGAGACGTTGACCCTGGAGGCGGCGCGCAAGGTGGCGCGCGGGCGCGGCGACCGCGGCGCCGAGCTCGGCGCCGTGAAGGAGCTCTCCTCCCGCCGTCCCGGGGACCGCGCGCTGCTGGAGCGCCGCGCCGAGCTGGAGCTCCAGGTCGGCGATCCGAGCGCCGGCTTGAAGATCGTCCAGGACCTCGCCGCCCGCCATCCGGAAGACCCCGAGCTGGCCGAGAAGCTGGAGGCGGCCAAATTCCGCTGGCGGCTCTCCCTGCTCCCCCAGAACGTCCAGGCGGTGGCCGCCAAGCCGGAGCTGAACAAGGGGGATCTCGCCGTCCTGCTCTACTGGCTGGTCCCCGAGGTGCGCAACAGCCGGCCCACGGCCGGGCGCATCGCCACGGACGTGCTCGACGATCCGCACCGGGAGGAGATCGTGCGGGTGGTGAACCTCGGCCTGATGGACGTGGACCCGACGCTGCACCGCTTCTCGCCCACCTCCTCCGTGCGGCGCGGTGCCGCCCTGCGCGTCGTGCTGCGCACGCTCTCCCGCTTCGGCAAGCCCGCCTGCGCGGGCGGAGGGGGCGCCGCGGCGAACGTCTGCGAGTCGGCCATCGCCTGCGGGCTCCTGCCGGCCGAGGAGGACTGCCAGCCGTCGGTCCAGCTCTCCGGCGCCGAGGGCGTCGAGATCATCCGCCGCAGCTTGAAGCTCCTGGGCGGCGCATGACCTTCACCATCCCCAACCTCCTCTCCCTGCTGCGCATGGGGCTGGTGCCCCTGTTCATCATCACGGTGGTGAACGGTGATTGGCGCAAGGCCCTCCTCATCTTCGTGGTGGCCGGCGTCACCGACGCCCTCGACGGCTTCATCGCGCGGTTCTGGAACCAGAAATCGCCGCTCGGCGCCTATCTCGACCCCATCGCGGACAAGCTCCTCCTCATGTCCGCCTACGTGGTGCTGTCGATCCCCACCTTCAACCGCGGCGCCGAGATCCCGGTCTGGGTCGCCATCCTGGTCATCGCGCGCGACGTGCTGATCGTCGTCGTGGTCTTGGCGCTCTACCTGGCGGCGGGGGTCCGCGAGTTTCCGCCCTCGCCGCTGAGCAAGGTCAACACCGCCCTGCAGGTGTCGGCGGTGGTGCTCGTGCTCGTCTCCGGAGCCCTGCCGGACGTACGCTTCGTCGAGCTGGCGGCGGATACCGCGATCTACCTCGTGGCGGGCCTCACCGTGGCCACCGGGCTCGACTACAGCTACCGCGTCGGCAGGATGGAGAAGGGCAAGGGGTAGGGGCCGATCTGATATCATGGCGGAGCACGACGACCGCCGCGATGTCTGACTTCGTCCATCTCCACCTCCACAGCCAATTCAGCCTCCTCGACGGCGCCAACCGCCTCGACGACGTGATCAAGGCCGCCGCCGAGGCGGGCATGCCGGCCATGGCGCTGACCGACCATGGCAACATGTTCGGGGCCATCGAGTTCTACAACAAGGCGCGGGCCGCGGGCGTCAAGCCGATCATCGGCATGGAGGCCTACGTCGCCCAGGGGAGCCGGCTCGACCGCTCGTCGGGGTCGGGGAAGGGAACCAGCAACCATCTGGTGCTCCTCGCCCGCAACGAGGTCGGGTACCACAACCTCCTCAAGCTCACCTCCAGCTCCTTCCTGGAAGGCTTCTACTACAAGCCCCGCATCGACAAGGAGCTGCTGCGCCAATACAGCGAGGGCCTGATCGGCCTCTCCGCCTGCCTCAAGGGGGAGATCAACGAGCTCATCGTCGCCACCCGCGAGCGGGAGGCCGAGGCCGCGGCGCGGGAGTTCCTGGAGATCTTCGGCGAGGGCAACTTCTACCTGGAGATGCAGGACCACGGCATCCCCGAGCAGCGGCTCGCCAACGACGTGGTGCGGCGCATCTCCCAGCGCACCGGCATCCCGCTGGTGATCACCAACGACTGCCATTACCTGCGGAAAGACGACGCCTTCGCCCACGACGTGCTGCTCTGCATCGGCACCCAGAAGACCTTCTCGGACGCCGACCGGCTGCGCTACGCCTCGGAGAACTTCTACCTGAAGTCGGCCGAGGAGATGCATCAGCTCTTCTCCGACGACCATGCGGCCATCGAGAACACCCTCGCCATCGCCGAGCGGTGCCATCTGGAGATTCCCTTCGGCAACTTCCACCTGCCGGAGTTTCCGGTGCCGGCGGGCTACACCCTGCAGAGCTACTTCGAGAAGGTGACGCGCGAGGGCCTGGAGGAGCGCTTCGCCGAGCTGCGGCGTCGCCGCGGGCAGGGGCTCGTGCGCTATCCCGACGAGGCCTACCGCCAGCGGCTGGAGCACGAGATCCAGGTCATCGAGAAGATGGGCTTCCCGGGTTACTTCCTGGTGGTGTGGGACTTCATCCGCCACGCGCGCGAGAACGGCATCCCGGTGGGGCCGGGCCGCGGCTCGGCGGCCGGCTCCGTCGTCGCCTACGCCCTGCGCATCACCAACATCGATCCGCTGCAGTACGACCTGCTCTTCGAGCGCTTCCTCAACCCCGAGCGCATCAGCATGCCGGACATCGACATCGACTTCTGCATGCGCCGCCGGGGCGAGGTCATCCACTACGTCGGCGAGAAGTACGGCCGCGACCGGGTGGCGCAGATCATCACCTTCGGGACCCTCGCCGCCAAGGCCGTCATCCGCGACGTCGGCCGCGTCATGGGCATCCCCTACGCCAAGGTGGACCGCATCGCCAAGCTCATCCCGGACATGACCAAGTCGCTCACCGAGCCCAACGATGCCCTGGAAACCGAGGTGCGGAACGATCCCGAGGTGCGGCAGATCATCGAGGTCGGCAAGCGCCTCCAGGGGCTCACCCGGCACGCCTCGGTGCACGCCGCCGGCGTCGTCATCACGCCGCGGCGGCTCGACGATCTCGTCCCTCTCTACAAGGTCACCAAGGGGGAAGAGGACCAGATCACCACCCAGTGGGACATGAACGTCATCGAGAGCCTCGGGCTCCTGAAGATGGACTTCCTGGGCCTGCGCACCCTCACCGTGCTCGACGACGCGGTCAAGATCCTGCGCCACCAGGGGATCGAGCTCGACCTCGACGAGATTCCGCTGGACGATCCCGAGACCTTCCGCATCTTTTGCGAGGGGCGCACGAGCTGCATCTTCCAGTTTGAGTCGCGCGGCATGACCGACATGGTGCGGCGGTTCAAGCCCTCGCGCTTCGACGAGCTTGCGGCGCTCAACGCTCTCTTCCGGCCGGGCGCCATGACGCTGATCGACGAGTACATCCAGCGCAAGCAAGGGAAGAGGGTGGTCACCTATCCGGCGCCTGAAACGAAACCGATCCTGGAGGAGACCTACGGCATCATCGTCTACCAGGAGCAGGTGATGCTGATCGCCGTGGCCGTGGCCGGCTTCGGCATGGCCGAGGCGGACACCCTGCGCAAGGCCATGGGCAAGAAGAAGGCCGACATCATGGCCAAGATGAAGGAGAAGTTCGTCGACGGCGCCGCCGGCCGCGGCATGCCGCGCCAGAAGGCCGCGGAGCTGTGGGACAAGATCGAGCCCTTCGCCGGCTACGGCTTCAACAAGAGCCACAGCGTGGCCTATGCCAACCTGGCGTACAAGACGGCCTACCTGAAGGCTCACCACCCCGTGGCCTTCATGGCGGCGATGCTCAACTGCGAGCTCTCCTCCTCCGACGCCATCGCCAAGTACACGGCCGAGTGCCGCCACATGGGCATCGAGCTGCTGCCGCCGGACATCAACGAGAGCGGCTACATGTTCACCGTCGTCGGCGACCGCATCCGCTACGGGCTCGGCGCCGTCAAGGGAGTGGGCGAGAGCGCCATCGAGTCGGTGCTCGCGGCGCGCCAGCGCGCCGGCCGCTTCCGCGGGCTCGTGCATCTCGCCACCGAGGTGGACCTGCGCGTCGTCAACCGCAAGGTCTTCGAGTGTCTCGTCAAGGCCGGCGCGTTCGACAGCCTGTGCGCCAACCGCGCGGCGCTATGGAGCGGGCTCGACCGCATGCTGGAGCACGCCCAGAAGCGGCGCCAGGAGCGCGAGGTCGGGCAGGGGAGCTTCTTCGACGCCGTGCTGCCCGCCGCCGAGCCGGAGCCGGACCTCTCGGTCAAGCCCTGGCCGGAGCGGGAACGGCTGCGCTACGAGAAGGAGGCTCTCGGCTACTTCCTCACCGGCAATCCGCTCCTGGAGCATCAGGAGGCCCTGGAACGGTTCGTCACCCACAGCACGGCAGCCCTGCGCGAGGGCGGCGCAGAGGGTACGGTGACGATCGGCGGCATGGTGAACGGCTTCACCCGGGTCAAGATCAAGAGCGGCGCCAACACCGGCCGCTTCATGGGCCGCTTCTCGCTGGAGGATTCCGAAGGCAGCCTGCCGGTGACCCTGTTCGCCAATCAGCTCCAGCAGTTCGGCCATCTGCTCGCCGACGAGGCGATGGTGCTGGTCAAGGGGCAGGTGCGCGAGCGGGGGACCGACGTCGAGCTGACCGTCGAGGAGATCATCCCGCTCGACAAGGTGGCCGTCCGCCCCCTCGCCGGCGTCGACCTGATGCTGGACCCGTCAGTCTCGCAGAGCCAGATGCTGAAGCTCCGCGATCTGCTGACCGAGCACCCGGGCGAGGTACCGGTCACCCTGAAGATGCGGTTCCCCGACCGCGTGGTCCGCATCGCCGCCCAGGAGAGCTACAAGATCCAGGTCGGCCCCGCGCTCGTCAATTCGATCGAAGGTCTCCTGGGCGAGGGGAGCGTGCGCGAGCGGTATCAGGCCGCGGTCTAGCCGCAGGGGCACTCCAGCACGCCGTCCACGTTGCCGCAGAAGCCCCAGCCCTCACCAGGAGGTTTCGGCCCCTGCGGACTCCCCTTGGCCTTGAACTCTCCGGTGAAGGACCAGCGGATGGCGCAGCCCTTGAAAACGCCGGTGCTCACCCGGCCGTCCATGAAGCCCTCGGAGTGGATGGTCCAGACCTTGTTCGTGGCATCGAAGGAGGCGGCATAGCACTTCTCGCAAGCCTTGCCGCACTTGCCGTCGCAGGCCGGATGATGGGTGCCGACTCCCAGAGTGGCGTTGATCGTGCCGCTCGCTATGATGCCGCCGCTCTGCAGCAGATCGAACGTTCCCTTGAATGACCCTTCCTCCAGCAGAGGCGGGTTCTGGCGCAGGTTGACGTTGATCACCGTCCGCAGGTTGCCGTCGAGCTCTTTGGCCTCGTCGCAGGATGAACCGGCGCTCTTGATGGGACTGGCGAACGCCACACCGTTGCCCGTCAGCGTCGAGCACTTGACGTCCTTCGGACCGGTACACTGAAGCGGGAACCAGTTGCCGCCGGAGAGCGCTCCGCCGCACAGGTTCTTGCTCACCCCTATGATGCATACACCTTTAGCCTCGGCTCGCAGAGGTACGAGCCCGAGCGCCAGCACGCACGCCAGCGCGAACATCGCCGTCCGTCGCATGAGGATCTCCTTTCTTGTCGGCCCGTGATGGGGCCGCTATCAAGAAAGGCTCGCAAGCGCGAAAGTTGTTACAGCTTCGGCCGCGGCGCCACGGACAGAATTTTCTCGATCTTCTTGGGATCGTCCGGCAACAATCCTGACGCGGGAAGGCGAGGCACGAGCCGCACCCAGCGGTCTTCGCGGGCGAAGACGTCCTTGAAGATGGCGAGCGCCTTCTCCTCCTGGCCGGCCACGAACAGGCTCACCGCCTGCCAGAAGGGTAGCTCGGCGATGTCCGGAGCCAGCTCGCTGGCGCGCGTGTAGTGGCGCACCGCCGCCGGCACGTCGTTCGCCGCCACGGCGTCGTCCCCCTGGTTCATCTCCTCGTAGGCGCGGTGGAGGTTGAGCAGCCGCCGCAGCTCGGCGAGCGGCTCCGGATGATCGTCCACCCGCAGGTCCACGATCCTGTCGCGCCAGGGCTCGCCGGTGGTCTTGCCGCGGACGACGATCATCGCCGCGCTCTGCCGGCCGCGGATGTCCCCGCCCTCGGCCTGGGCGGCGTCGAGCGCCGCGAGCATACGGTCCGCGAGATCCCCCTTCGCGGTTTCGAACGCGCGTGCCATGGCCGGCCAGACGGTGGGCTTGTCCATGAGGTTCGCCTGCACCGAGTAGCCCGTGCCGGTCTGGTGGCCGGCGGCGGCGATGCACTTCGGTCCCGTCCACGCCGCCACCCGGCCCTCGCGGTCCACCATAGCTACCTGGCGGACGTCCTTCTGCGGGTCCTGGGCGAGCAGGAAATCGAGCGCTTCCTGGGCCGTCTTGCCCCCCTTCATGAGCTGCAGTCCCCGTGGACCGTAGTCGATCTTGACGAAGGACTGCGTCGCCACCGCGCCGGCTCCCGCCTCGGCCCAGGGGACGTGCGGCCCCACCTGGAACCAGTGGCTCTGCACGGCCACGCC
>DATBGJ010000378.1:0-4601 GCA_036558045.1 Thermoanaerobaculia bacterium | reverse complement strand
TGTCCCGTCATCACGCCTCCACCTCCTCCACCGCTTTCCCGAGCGCCTTCAAGGCCGCCTCATCCAGCCGTCCGAGCAGCTCCTTGGCATCGTCGCGGGCTCGCACCAGCCAGTCCCAATCCTCCGGCAGGCGGGCGGCTCGCAGGGTGGGAAGACCCGCCTGGCGCGTGCCCATGAGATCTCCCGGACCGCGCAGGGCCAGGTCCTCTTCGGCGATGACGAAGCCGTCGTTGGTCGAGGCGAAGACCTCCAGGCGCCGGCGCGCTGTCTCGGACAGGCGGCCGTGGAGGGCGACGCAGGTTGCCTGGGCGGCGCTACGCCCCACCCGGCCGCGGAGCTGGTGGAGCTGGGCCAGGCCGAAACGCTCGGCGCTCTCGATGATCATCCAGGTAGCCTCGGGCACGTCGACTCCCACTTCGATGACGGTGGTGGCGACGAGGACTCGCACCTCTCCGGCGGCGAAAGCCCTCATCGTGCGTTCGCGATCCGCCGCGGGGATACGGCCGTGGAGGACGGCGATCGGGGAGCCTGGTAAGGACTCGCGTACCTGCTTCTTCACCTCCTCCAGCGAGGCGGCGTTGAGTCGGCCGCTCTCCTCGATGAGCGGCGCCACGACGTAGGAGCGCGCTCCCGCTTCCACGGCTTCGCGGAGCCGGGCATAGATTTCCTGCCGCCGGCGGGCCGGCACCACCTCGGTGCGCACCGGGGAGCGGCCCGGCGGCAGCTCGTCTAGGGTGGAGACAGGCAGGTCGCCGTAGGCGGTCAGGGCGAGGGAGCGCGGGATGGGCGTCGCCGTCATCACCAGCAGGTCCGGCCGGTCTCCTTTCTGCCGCAGGAGCGCGCGCTGCGCCACGCCGAAGCGGTGCTGCTCGTCGATCGCCGCGAGCCCCAGCCGTTGAAACTCCACCGTCTCCTGGATGAGCGCGTGCGTGCCCACCGCGAGCTGTGCTTCACCCGAAGCCAGGAGGTCACGGCGCCGGCCGGCTTCGGCGGCGGAGCCGGTGAGGAGGACCAGACGGTAACGGCTCCCCAGCAGCCGTTCGAGGTTGGCGTAGTGCTGCTCGGCCAGCAGCTCGGTGGGCGCCATGAAAGCTCCCTGGAAGCCGCTCTCCATGGCCGCCGCGAGCGCCAGGGCGGCCACGATGGTCTTGCCGCTTCCCACGTCTCCCTGCAGCAGGCGGCGCATCGGATGGCCGGCTTCGAGGTCGGCCAGGATCTCCTCCACGACCCTCTCCTGCGCTGCGGTCAGCGGGAAGGGCGGAATCTTCGCCAGGGCGCGCCTCAGCTTCGCGTCGATGCGGTAGCGCCGGCGCCGCGGCTCTCCCTTCTCCTTCTCGCGCAGCAGCGCCAGCCGCACCTGGAGATCCAGCAGCTCGCCGTAGATGAGCCGCTGCTGCTCCGGGGTGCTTCGCTCGTTCAGCGCCTCGACGTCGGCGTCCTCGCGCGGATGATGGACCGCCTGGAGGGATTCTCCGAGGCGCGGCAGTCCATGGCGTTCCAGGAGCTCGTCAGGCAGGGTTTCCGGGATGCCCAGGAGATCGATCCGCTCCAGGACGGCGGCGAGGATCTGGTCCACCGCCGCCGGCCCTACACCCCCCGCGGCGCCATAGACCGGCACGATTCGCGCGCCGTGAACGCCGGCCCGCTCGCAGGAGGGGTTCAGCAGCTCCAATCCTCCCTTGGCCTCGCGCACCTGGCCGTGGAGGACGTACTCCTGTCCTTCCTCGACCTGATTCATCAGATAGGGCCGATTGAGCCAGATCACCGCCAGCCGGCCCGTCGCATCCTCCAGGAAGCCGCGCACGATGGTGAAGCCTCGCCGGCGCGTATAGACTCGGCGCAAACCCGTGAGCCGGCCGCGAAAGGTGAACGCGGCTCCGGCGGCCGCGGCGCTCACCGGTTGGGTCTCGCGCCGGTCTTCGTAGCGCTGGGGGAGGTGGAAGAGGAGATCGCGAATCGTGGAGTAGCCGGCCTCGGCGAGGGCCCGGGCGCGCGCCGAGCCGACGCCGCGGAGGGCGGAGAGGGGAGTATCGAGATCCAGACCGCTTTGCACGCGCGACCTCACCGCCCGACCATGAATGGCCGGGCTACACGTGCGAAGAAGTCGGCTGAAGCCGACTCCCCTGAAGGAGCCTCCTTCAGGAGGCTTTGTTTTTGGACGGTAGCCCGGCCATTCATGGCCGGGCGGTGAGGTCGCGCCGGCAAGAACGCCCGGCCACGCTTCAAGTCCCCTCGAACCGCAGCACCACCACGCCGCAGCGCAGCTCGTCGCCCGTCTTCATCTCGGCGGGGACGCCGGTATCCAGACGCTTGCCGTTGAGGAAGGTGCTGTTCATGGTGCCGATCTCCTCGCCGACGAAGAACTTGCTGCCGCGGCGGAAGATCTTGGCGTGGCGGCGGGAGATGGAGCGCTGAGTGTCCACCGGCGTGAGGTCGACGTCGGGATAGATGCCGGTCACCGGGTCCTTGCGGCCGATGGTGGTCTCCGAGCCGACTGAGAGATGGAACTCCATTCCGGAGGGGGGATGCACCAGCCGCTCCGCCCCCTCCGCCGGCACTTGGACCGCGGGCCGGGGCAATTCGCGCGACTGCGCTTTGGAGCCCAGCACGGACTTCATCAGCTCGTCGGCGTCGCGCAGCCGGCGCGAGAGCTTGCGCATCATGCGCACGGCGATCTCGGGATTCCCCTGCAGGAGCTGGTCGAAGGTGGAGCCGTTGATCTGCAGCAGCCGCACGTCGGTCAAGGCCCGCGCCGAGGCGGCCCGCGGCAAGTCTTCCAGCACCGACATCTCGCCGAAGAAGTCGCCCTTCTCCAACACGGCGAGGAGCTGCTCCTCGCCGCCGACCTCGTTGAGGATCTCCACCTTGCCCTCGTTGATGATGTACATCTCCGTCCCCAGATCGCCCTCGCGAAAGACGTAGTCGCCCTCCTTGAGCTCGAGGGTGTAGGCCTTGCGGACGCTCCCTGTGCCGGTGCCGCCGCTGGTGGACTTGAAGACCTGGTTGGCCATCCTTGCCTATCTTACGCCGAGCACGAGCCGGCCGCCGCTCTCCAGACGCGCGGGCAGTCCCAGGGGAAGTGTACGGTTGGGAGCCACGTGCCCGCTCTCCAAGCCCCAGGCCAGGGGCCAGGAGAAACCCGCGACGCCATCATGGACCAGGGTAGGCCAATCCGGCAACTCGGTACCGGGCCGCTGCCCATCCGTGAGATGGCCGACGATCATGCCAGCGATATTTGCGAGACTACCCGAGAGGCCCAGGTGGGTCAACATGCGGTCCACCCGGTAGGCCGGCTCGTTGAGATCCTCCCAGAAGACCAGCGCTCCTTCGAGATCGGGGGCGAACGGCGTGCCGAGCGTGGCGGTCAACAAGCTGAGGCAGCCGCCCAGCAGCGGGCCGCTCGCGGGGCCTTCGCGCAGCCAGCGCGTGAACGGCTGCTCGGCCGGATAGCGGCCGGCGAGCGCGCCGAGCAGCGACGCCTCCTCCTCCGGAGTCAGGCCCCGCGCCAGGTCGGCGGCCACCATGGGACCGTGGAAGGCCACGAGGCCGAGGCGGCGGACCACCTCCAGCAGGAACGGCGTCAGGTCCGAATAGCCGACGTAGGCGCGCGGGAACCGCCGCAGGAGGTCCCAGTCGAGCGTTGGGAGGATGCGCAGCAGGCCGTGGCCGCCGCGGGTGAAGAAGATGGCGCGCAGGTCCGCATCGGCGGCGAGCGCGTGGAAGGCGGCGAGGCGCTCGGCGTCGCCGCCGGCGAAGAGACCGTCGCGCGCGAGGAGGTTCGCGGCGGGCACCGGCTCGAAGCCGAGCCGGCGCAGCGCGGCGAGCCCCGTCTCCAGCCGCGCCGGATCCACCGGTCCGGAGAGGGCGGCGACGCCCACGCGGTCGCCGGGACCGGCGGAAGGTGGCAGGCGGGGCGGTGAGATCAAGGCGCCGGAGAGCTCCGTAAGCCGAATTCTGTCTCCCGGCGCGAACGCCGGTGAGCGGTCATTCCTCTAGGACCGGCGTTGCCGCCGGCCTCCAGCAACCTACCCGGAAGCGGCCGCGCGCCCGGCGGACCGGACGCGAAGGCGGGACGGGCGGCCCGCGTTCCGCTCCCCTATTTGGTCTTGCTCCGCATGGGGTTTGCCGTGCCTCCACCGTCGCCGGTGGAGCGGTGCGCTCTTACCGCACCGTTTCACCCTTACCGGATCCGAAGACCCGGCGGTCTGCTCTCTGTTGCACTTTCCGTCGCGTCGCCGCGCCTCGCCGTTAGCGAGCATGCTGCCCGTCGGAGTTCGGACTTTCCTCTTCGCCGGCCCGAAAGCCGCGAAGCGACCGCCTGGAGCTCTCCGGCGCTGGGTAGTGTAACAGGGTGGGGCACCGTGAAATTCTGGAAGGTCTGCCCTCCGAAGCCCTCACCTCCCCAGCCCTCCTCTCCCAGAGGGAGAGGAGGGAGAAAGACAGAAAACGCGTTTTTCTTTGTTTTTCTTGTTCCCCTCTCTCCCTCCGGGAGAGAGGGGCCAGGGGAGTGAGGGCTTCGGAGGGCACCGGGGGTCCCTCGGCATCTCTGCTACACTCCGGCGCTCAATCCGGCGGCGATCCTCCCGTGCCGCCTCTCGAGG
>DATBGJ010000377.1:0-3082 GCA_036558045.1 Thermoanaerobaculia bacterium | reverse complement strand
CGGCACGCCATGCAGCACGAACGTGTTCGACTGCTTGGCGGTGACGCAACGGACCAGCTCCGAGGCCCAGGCCGGAAGCGAGTCGAGGAACACAGCCGGAGGAGGGGGAACGGCGGCGGTTTCGGGCATGGGGGGATTATCGCCGATCCGGCCCCTTCTCGCGTCTTCAAGCGCGTTGAGGGTTTTGTACGGATCTGCCCTTCGAGACCTCACCCCCTGGCCCCCTCTCCAGCGGAGATGGAGAGGGGGAACGCAGGCGATGCGATCTTGCCCGTAGGGTGCGCTATGCGCACCGCAGCCGTCATGATGCGCACAGCACAACCTACGCGCTCTATCGATTCGGAATCGTTCCCCCCTCTCCAGCTCCGCTGGAGAGGGGGCCAGGGGGTGAGGTCTCGAAGGGCAGACCCCCGCTCAACCGGGGTCTATTGGAGCGCCTACCCCGCCTCCGGCGTTTTCTGCGGTGTGGCCGTGGCCGTCGACTGGGTCGGGAACGGCGCGGCTTCCTTGACGGCATCCGGCTTCTTCAAGCCCAGCTCCACCTCGAACTCGGAGAGCACGCTCTGCGCCTGGAGCTGCCGGGCCTTGCGCTCGGTCTTGATGCGCTCGACGTCGAGCCCGCCGGTGGCCACCTCGACGGAGGCCTTGGCTTCGGCGGCGCGCTGCTTGATCTCCTCCAGGTACTTCTCGTTGGTGGCGCCGACGCCATAGGTGTCGAGCTCGGCGAGCGCGGAGGCGGCCTGCTTCATCACCGCGGCCTTCTTCGACTCCTGGATGGCCTTGCGCGCCTGGTCGATCTTGATGCGCAGCTTCTGCTTGAGGTCGTCCACCGTGATCTGGGCGTTCTCGAACGCGTGCTGGGCGGCGGTGAGCTGGTCGTTGGTGGCCGCGAGATCCTGCCGCACCTGCTGCAGGGTGGAGGCGTCGTCCTCGGCGATGCGGCGCGATTCGGGGCTGCCCTCGGTCAGCGCGGCCTTGATCGAGGAGGTGAGCTGCTTCTCCCGGCGCTCCAGCTCCTGCTTTTCCTGCTCCAGGCGGATCACCGTGGCGCGGGTGGTGACCAGGATCTGGTTGAGCTTCGGCAGCGTGTTGCGCATCTCCTCGATGGACTCCTGGAGCATCACCTCCGGGTCCTCCGCGAAGGAGATGAAGTAGCCGATCCACGACTTGAAGACTCGGATGATGCGGTCGAACATGGCGGTCTCCTCAATATGCGAAAGGCCCGGCCGGCGGCGCGGGCGATCGGCTTATTTCTGGCGCTCCTCCGCTGCGGCGGCAGCGGGCGCGGCCGGGCGCGGAGGCGTGTCCGCGGTCGAGATGGGATTCTCCTCGACGAACGGGTTGACGGCGTCGAAGAGCTTGCGCTCCTCGGCGCGCTTGTTCACCAGCCAGCGCGAGAGGCGGGTATGCTCCGTCTCGACGGCGAGACGGTTGGCCTCCATCTTCTCGCGGTTGCGGCGGGTCACCTCGTCGATCTCCGCCTGGAGCTGGGCGTTGTCCTTGTCGATCTGGTCGGAGCGCTCGGCCAGCTTCTTGCGCAGGAACTCCTCGAACTTGTCGAGGGCCTGATCGCGGCGCACGGCGTCCTGGACGATGTCGGTGACCGGCACCGGCCCGGAAGGATTCATGTTGAGGAAGCCGGTGAGCGCCGCCGCCTTGGCGCGGGTGTCGAGGGCCGCGAAGCCCGGCGAGGCGAAGATCTCCAGCACCTTGTAGGCGCTGTAGCCGTGCGCGGGATCATGCACTCCGGCGGCGCGGTAGATGGCGGGGAAATCCGGGATCTCGTCGCCCTCGCCGCCTCCGGCTTCCGCGGCGAGCTTGCGCTCGTCGATCGACGGCGGCTCCGGCATGGTGCCGATCAGCTCGCGGATGTCCGCCGGAGCCCCTGGAGGAGGAGGCGTGGCCGGGACCACGGCGGCCGACGCCACGGCGGCCTCCTCGGGCGTCAGCTCCACGATCTTCATCTTGCTGAGGACTTCCTTGAGACCCATGGCGTTTCCTCGGGGTGGACGTGCCGGTGACGGCTCGAAGCGTATGGCCGGGGCACAGGGGTGTCAAGGCGCGCCCCGGGGCTCACTCTAGATACGCAAGGCCGGATCAGAGGTTGCGCCCCCGATGCTACGCTCGCCCGGTATTGTAGTCTTGGGCTCATGCGAAATCTTGCATGCCTTCTGCTCACTGCCGGTGTCTGCTCCTCAGCCTATGCCCAGGCCACCTCCGTGGCCGAGCGTGTAGCGCAACAGAATGCGCTGTTCGAGGAGCTCTATCAGGCCGGCCTCAAGAGCTCGCCGGAGCGGGCGACCTCGGTCGGCGACTATCGCTACAACGCGCAGCTCAGCGATGCGTCGCTGGCGCAGATCGAGCGCCAGCACGCGGAGAACGACGCCTTCCTGGCGCGGCTGCGTGCCATACCGACCACCGGCATGGCGGAGACCGACCGGATGTCGCACGAGCTCCTGGAGCGGCAGCTCCTCCGCGCCGACGTGAACCACGAGCTCAAGAACTACGAGATGCCGCTCAGTCAGATGGGCGGCGTTCATACCTCGCTGGCCGATCTGCCATTGAGCGTGCCGTTGGATTCGGTGCAGCACTACGAGGATTACATCGCGCGCCTCCACCAGATCCCGCGGGTATTGCGGCAGACCATCGAGGTGCTGCGCGCCGGCATGAGGGACGGCCTGATGCCGCCGAAGCTCGTCGTGGACCAGTTGCCGGGGCAGTGCGAGGGGGTCGTCTCGGCAAACCCGTTCCTGCTGCCGCTGAAGAAGTTTCCGGCGAGCTTCTCCGAGGAGGAGAAGCAGCGGCTGACGGCCGCGATGACCAAGGCGGCCAACGAGGAGGTCCTCCCGGCCTACAAGGAGCTCGCGGCATTCCTGCGCGACGAGTACGCGCCGAAGGGACGGACCGCGATCTCGGTCGAGAGCCTGCCGGACGGCAAGCGGCGCTACGCCGAGGCCGTGAAGGCGATGACCACCGTCGACATCGCGCCGGAGGCCGTCCATGAGCTGGGTCTCAAAGAGGTGGCGCGGATCACGGCGGAGATGACCAAGCTGGCGCTGGCGCAGGGCTACAAGGACCTCGC
>DATBGJ010000376.1:0-9657 GCA_036558045.1 Thermoanaerobaculia bacterium | reverse complement strand
TGCGCCGCCCGCTCGGGCGCCATGAGGCCGTAGCGCACGAGCCAGGCCGCGGCCTCCTGGCGCGAGATCTCGCCGTTGAGGTAGCGCCGCGCCGCCTCGTTGCCGGCGTAGCTCACCTTCTGGACAAGGCGCTGCACCTCGGCGTAGGCGGCCGCCTGCGCCGGATCGAGACCGGCCAGCGGATACAGCGTCTCGCGCTCGAAAGCCGTCCGCTCCTCGCCCGGGAAGGCCACCTCGATGCCGAAGTTCGCCGTGCCTTCCGCGATCAACGACTGCGGCGAGAACAGCGGATAGACGGAGAATTCGCGCCAGCCGCGGTCGCGCACGAAGTGCTTCTCCAGCAGCGCGTTGTAGACGTGGTGCCCCGGATAGCCCTCATGACAGGCCAGGTCGATCGCGCGGTCGATGAAGATCGGCAGGTCGGTGTTGACCTGGATCAGGCTGTGAAAATCGCCCTTGTACCAGTTGTAGCCGCTCCAGGACTTGTCGGTGACGTACTCGACGACGAAGCTCTCGCCGGGCGGCAGCTCGATGTGCGCGAGCGTGCGCCGCCGGCATTCGTCGATGGCGGCCTTGAACACGGCGTCGAGCCGCTCGCGCGGGATGACGAACCGCTGGCGGAACGCCTCGACGCGCTCGGCGAGCGGCCCCTCTCCCGGCACCGCCGACTCGAGCTGGTCGAGGATGCGCTGGAAATACGCGGCGTCGTGGGTCGGCGCCACGGCGTCGTATAGCGCCTTCGACTCCTCGTCGAAGGTCAGCTTCTTGCCGGCGAGCATGTCGATGCGGGCAACCATCGACTGCAGTTGGCGTACGAGGTACTGGTGGCGCAGCCGGAGGATCTCGTCGCCGTCGCGAGGCGGATGGGCTTGGGAGCCGGCGATGAGCGCCTCGGCCTCGGCGCGGATCTCCGGCAGCGGCCGCTTCTTCGCCTCCGCCTCGGTCCGCCACTCCGGCGGGCCGTAATAGGCGTCCACATAGTCGGCGTCGTGCTGGCCGACGGCGAGCACCAGCTTGACGTAGGATTCGGCGATACGGTTCATCGGGTCGGAGTCCCTGGCGGCTGGCGCCGTCGCGCGCACGGCGCAGCCGGTCACCAGCAGCGCGGTCGTGAAGGAAAGGAGGCGTCGGACCATGGCACCGCCGGAGCTTAGCACGCGCAGGAGCGGCCTCCTCCTGGGCGGCATCGCGCTGGCGAGCGTCCTGCTGCACGTCGCTGTCCTGCGCTCCTACGGCTGGTTCCGCGACGAGTTTTACTACGTCGCCTGCGGCCGGCATCTCGACTTCGGCTACGTGGATCACCCGCCGTTCGTGGCGCTCGTGGCCCGTCTCGTCACCTCGGTCTTCGGCGACTCGCTCGCCGCGCTGCGTCTGGTCTCGGCGGTCGTGGGCGCCGCGGTGATCTATCTTGCCGGCCGCATCGCCCGCGAGCTGGGCGGCGGGCTTTTCGCGCAGGGTCTCGCGGCTCTGTGCGTGCTGATCTCGCCGCTCTACCTGTTCAACTTCCATGTCTTCTCGATGAACGTCTTCGACGTCCTTTTCTGGACTCTGGGCGCCCTGATCGTGATCCGCATCCTCAAGACGGGGAATCCGCGGCTCTGGCTGCTCTTCGGTCTGGTCGCCGGCCTGGGGCTCGAGAACAAGCACAGCATGCTGTTCTTCGGCCTCGGGGTGTTCGTGGGGGTGCTGCTGACGCCGGAGCGGCGCCAGTTCCGCGCGCCATGGATCTGGCTCGGCGGCGCGATCGCCTTCGCCCTGTTCCTTCCCAACCTGATCTGGGAAGTGATTCACGGCTGGCCGACGCTGGAGTTCATCCGCAACGCCGCGGCCCACAAGAACGTTGCGCTCTCGCCGCTCGAGTTCCTGATGGAGCAGACGCGGCTGATGCACCCGCTGACGTTTCCGATCTGGCTCGCGGGGCTCGTCTGGTTGTTCTCGCGGCCGGGCCGTCCCTTTCGTCTGCTCGGGTGGATCTACCTGACGGCGCTCGCGGTCCTGCTGACGCAGAACTCCAAGGCCTACTACCTCGCGCCGGTCTATCCGATGCTCTTCGCGGCCGGCGGCACCGCCTTCGAACGCGGTCTCGCGCGGCTGCGCCGGCCCTGGCTGAGAGCGGCGGTCGCCGGGTTGATCCTCCTGGTCCTCGTCGGCGGAGGCGCGGCGATAGCTCCGCTGACGTTGCCGATGCTGCCGATCGAGTCGTTCATCCGCTATCAGCGCTCTCTCGGGCTGCAGCCGGGCTCCGATGAGAAGCACCGGATGGGAGATCTCCCGCAGTACTTCGCGGACATGCACGGCTGGCCGGAGATGGTGGCCGAGGTGGCGCGCGTCTATCGCACCTTGACGCCGGAGGAGCGGGCGCGGGCCACGGTCTTCGGCCAGAACTACGGCGAGGCCGGCGCGGTGGACGCCCTGGGCCGCGCTTACGGCCTGCCGCCGGCGATCAGCGGCCACAACAACTACTTCTTCTGGGGGCCGCCGGAAGAAGGGAAGAACGTCATCGTCATCATCGGCGGCGACGAAGCGGACAACCGCGGGGCCTGCGTCGATCTACAAAAGGCGGGCGAGATCCGCTGCGGCCACTGCATGCCTTACGAGGATCGCCAGATTGTCTACGTCTGCCGCGGCTTGAAGATGCCCGTGCGGGAGCTGTGGCCGCGGGTGAAGCATTACGAGTGAGGATCAGAACCTGTACGAAACCCCAATCGCCACCACCGGGTACATGTCGTAGTCCGCGGCCTCATCCTCCAGATCCTGCTCCTCTCGCCGCAGCAGGATGTCCAGCGCTTCCCGCGCGCCCGGCGTCGTGTTGATCGGACTGTTGGCGGGGATGCGGGGGATGAGCGTCACGTCCGCCTTGCCCTGGAAGATCACGCCGAGGTCGAGGAAGAAGCCAAGCCGCTTGTTGGGCGCCACGGCGTTGCCCCAGCCGACCCCGGCGTAGGGGACGAGCGGATCGAAGTCCGCCTTCGCGTCCAGGGTCCCTACCAGGCTCGCCGGCACGGGGACGCCGCCGATGTTGTAGATGCCCGAGGCGGGCGGGATGCTGGAGCCCTCGATCGTCGTGTCGTTGTAGACCACGCCGCCGGTGAGGCGGAAACCGCGGCCGCCGGGATGCCAGTCGAGCAAGGCCGTGCCGGTGCGCAGCTTGGCCTCGCCGTCGTACTCGATGCCGCTCGCCTCGCGCCGGTCCGAGTAGTTGTAGCCGTTGAGGCCCAGCCGCACGTTCACCTGCCGCGAGAGGCCCACCGTCAGCTCGGCGCCGGCGCCCAGCGTGCCGGCCTTGCCGGCGAGCGCAACCTCGGCGCGGGCGGGAAGGACCAAAAAGATCGCAAGGACCCAAAGGACGGCGGACAGTCTGACGGTCTTCATGCGCCTCCCTCCTTTCGCGCAGAGCCCTTGCAAAGCCGGGGCCTTCCGGCGGGATATAGACTGTCATATCTGTAGGGCGCCCCTGCGTGGGCGCCCTGCAGGGAAGGGTGGCTTCAGGGAAGGAGGAACCATGCAGATCGGCATGATCGGCCTCGGAAGAATGGGCGGCAACATGGTGCGGCGCCTTCTCCGGGGCGGCCACGAATGCGTCGTCTACGATCTCAATCCGAAGGCCGTCGCGGCTCTGGCCGCGGAAGGTTCGACCGGCTCCGCCACGCTCGACGACTTCGTCGCGCACCTCGCGCCGCCGCGCACCGCCTGGCTGATGGTGCCGGCCGGCGCGCCGACCGAAGACATGGTGAGCGCGCTGGCGGAGAAGCTGGAGAAGGGAGACGTCATCGTCGACGGCGGCAACTCCCACTTCAAGGACGACGCGCGGCGCGCCCGCACGCTGGCGGAGAAGGGCATCCACTACGTCGACGCCGGCGTGAGCGGCGGCGTCTGGGGTCTCGAGCGCGGCTACTGCCTGATGATCGGCGGCGAGCGCGAGGCGGTGGAGCGGCTCGACGCGGTCTGGAAGAGCCTGGCGCCCGGCCGCGGCGATATCCCGCCGGCGCCCGGGCGTGAAGGCAAGGAGAGCACGGCCGCGGAGGGATACCTGCACTGCGGGCCGGCCGGCGCGGGGCACTTCGTCAAGATGGTCCACAACGGCATCGAGTACGGATTGATGCAGGCCTACGCCGAGGGGTTCGACGTCTTCCGCCACGCCGCTTCGCCGGACCTGCCGGAAGAGCATCGCTATGCGCTCGACCTCGCCGACATCGCCGAGCTGTGGCGGCGCGGCAGCGTCGTCTCCTCGTGGCTGCTCGATCTCACCGCGAGCGCGCTCGCCGAAAGCCCGGAGCTCGCCGAGTACGCCGGCTTCGTGCAGGACTCGGGCGAAGGCCGGTGGACGATCGAAGCCGCCATCGCGGAAGCGGTGCCGGTGCACGTGCTCGCCGCCTCGCTCTTCGACCGCTTCCGCTCGCGGCAGGAGCACACCTTCGCCGACAAGGTGCTCTCCGCCATGCGCCACAAGTTCGGCGGCCACGTCGAGCGTCCGTCCGGCGGTTGAGCGCCGATGGCGGAAGCGAACGAGGTCCGCGTCTTCGCCAACGCCGCGGAGCTGGCGCGCGCGGCGGCCGGCGAGATTTCACTCCGCATCCAGGAGACCCTGCGCGCGCGCGCGCGCTTCACCTGGGCGCTCTCCGGCGGCTCGACGCCGCGCGCGCTCTACCGCCTGCTGGCGAGCGACGGCTACCGCGAGCGCCTGCCGTGGCGCGCCATCCATCTCTTCTGGGGCGACGAACGGCACGTGCCGCCCGATCACGCGGAGAGCAACTTCCGCATGGCGCGCGAGGCGATGCTCGACGCCGTGCCCGTGCCGGCGGAGAACGTCCATCGCATCCACGCCGAAGAGCCGGACGCGGCGCGCGCGGCGAAGCTGTACGAAGACGAGCTGCGCGCCTTCTTCGCGCTCGCGCCGGGCGAGTGGCCGCGCTTCGATCTCGTGCTGCTCGGCCTCGGCAAGGACGGCCACACCGCGTCGCTGTTTCCCGGCGGCGACGCCGTGCGCGAGCGCCAGCGGCTCGTCGTGGCGCCATGGGTGGAAGCGCAGCGCGCCTTCCGCATCACGCTGACGCCGCCCGTGCTGAGCCGCGCGCGTCGCACGCTCTTCCTGGTGAGCGGCGCGGAGAAAGCCGCGGCGCTGCACGCGGTGCTCGCAGGCAAGCGGGAGCCGGACCGTTATCCCGCGCAGGAGGTGGCAGGGAATCGCTTGTGGCTGGTGGATCGTGAGGCGGCGCGTTTGCTGCGTTCCGGTGGGTGACTGCTTGCGGCCGGCACGACGATCACGCCATGGGGCGGAGGCGGATGCATCGTGCTAGGCGACGCTGGGAAGGAAACAATGGAAGCCGACAGGTGATGCAGCCCCACAAAGATCCAGAACGTCGCCTTGTATCTCGTCCTTACTTCTTGGCCTTCTTCGCCGGCTTCTTGGTGGTCTTCTTCGCAGTGGTCTTCTTCGCGGCGGCTTTCTTCGCGGCGGGCTTCTTCTTCGCAGGCTTCTTCGCGGCCATGTTCCAACTCTCCTTTCTCGGTTATGCCCACAACGGGCAGATCATGGCGATTAGGTTACGCCACAACATGTTGGGCGTCAAGAGGTTTTACGCCGCAACGCCTAGTGCCGGCTTCGCGAGTCCAGAAATCGGATTCCGTAAGCGGCGATCCGCGACGTGGCGTGCGGCGTGGGCGCGCCATCGCAGCGCACGCGTCCCGTCGCCACACCATCGCGAAAACTCAAGCTGGACGCGGGTTTGCCGCGCGCGCGGCTAGTACGCGTTGAGCCGCAACGCGTGGCGCACGGTCATCCAGAGGATCTTGAAGTCGAGCGACAGCGACCAGTTCTGGATGTAGTAGAGGTCGTACTGGATGCGCTTCTTGATCGAGGTGTTGCCGCGCCAACCGTGGACTTGCGCCCAGCCGGTGATGCCGGACTTGACGCGATGGCGCAGCATGTAGCGGGGGATCTTGTGCTTGAACTCGCGCACGAACGTCGGCCGCTCGGGGCGCGGGCCGATGATCGACATGTCGCCGGTGAGCACGTTCCAGATCTGCGGCAGCTCGTCGAGCGACCACGCGCGCAGGAGCCGGCCGACGCGCGTGCGGCGCGGATCGTCCTTGATCGCCCACACCGGACCGCTGGTGGCCTCGGCGTCGACGCGCATGGAGCGGAACTTGAGGATCATGAACGAGCGGCCGTCGAGCCCCATGCGCTCCTGCCGGTAGAAGACGGGGCCGCGGTCCTCCAGCCAGATGGCGAGCGCGACGAGCGGCAGCAGCGGCAGCAGCGCGACGAGCGCGGCGCCGGCGATGCACAGGTCCACGGCGCGCTTGACCATGCTGTTCCAACCCTGCAGCGGCATCTGCGAGAGGTTGATCACCGGCGTGCCGTCGACGTCCTCCAGCGCGGCTTTCAGCGTCGCGTACTGCAGGATGTCGGGCACCAGCTTGATCTCGACGCATTCGCGCGCCATCAGGTCGAGGAGCCCGAGGATCTTCTTGTGCGCCTCCAGCGGCAGCGTGATGAAGACCTGGTCGATGCGTTGCGCGGCGAGCACTTCCTCGGCGTTGCGCAGGGCGCCGAGCACGGGCACGCCGCAGATCAGCGTGCCGGCCTTGCCGGGATCGTCGTCGAGGAAGCCGGCGACCTCGAAACCCATCTCGCGGTGCGCCAGGATCTTGGTGGTGATCTCGCGGCCGAGCAGCCCGGCGCCGACGACGAGGATGCGCTGCAGGTTGTGGCCCGAGCTGCGGACGCGGCGCAGGCCCTCGCGCACGACGATGCGCGTCGAGGCGACGAACAGCAGGTCGACGAGCGCGAAGAGGGCGAGGAAGGCGCGGCTGTAGGTGAAGTACTCGGTGCTGCCGGGAGCCGCCGGCGGGCGGTACCAGGCGATCACCACCGAGAGCAGCACGGTGGCGAGGAAGACGGCGAGGAGGATGGTGAGCACCTCGTCGACGCGGCTGCGGCCGCGCCGGCTCTGGTAGAGGCCGTGGAAGTAGAACACCATCGGCCACAGCACGATCACGAACGGCACCAGGCGCAGATACGGCCCGAAGTCGGGCACGTTCTTGGTCACCGGGATGACCTCGACCTCGAAGCGCAGCAGCCAGGCGGCGAGGAAGGCCGCCAGCGTCGCCGCGAGATCGGTGAACAGGTAGAGGCCGGCCGTCTTGCGGTGGCGTTCTTGGATCAAAGGAGAGGCACCCTCAGCTCGACAACCGATGAGATAACAGAGATTGGACGCGATCGCCGAATCGGGCAACGGAGAAAGATTCCGCTCGATCGCGCAGGTCCAAGGAATTGAATCCGATCCGGCGAGCTTTGTCAATCGCCTCCGCCAAGGCGGCCGGCCCCTCCCAGTGCGGATAGAGGACGCCGTGCCGGCCGTCCTCGACGATGTCGAGGACGCCGCCCCGGGCCGCGGCCACCACGGGCGTACCGCAGGCGAGCGCCTCCACGGCGGCGATGCCGAAGTCCTCGATGCCCGGCTGCAGGAAGAGGCGGGCGCCGCGGTAGAGGTCGCGCAGCCGCTCGTCGTCGACCCGGCCGAGGAAGCGCACCCGCGGGCCGGCCATCTCCGCCAGCCGCTTCCCCTCCGGCCCCTCGCCCACCACGCGCAGCTCGAGCCCCAGCTTCTCGCAGGCCGCCATCGCCTGCTCGACCTTCTTGTAGGGGGCGAGCGCCGAGACCATCAGGCAGTATCCCTTCCCCTCGCTCTCGCCGCCGGGCGGCCCGGGAGTGAAGAGCTCCACGTCCACCGGCGGGTGGACCACCTCGGCCGGACGGCCGTAGTAGGTCTGCACGCGGCGGGCCACGAAGCGCGAGTTGGCGACGAAATGGTTTACGCGCGCCGCCGAGGAGACGTCCCAGGCGCGCAGGGCCGTCAGCGTCAGCGAGCGCAGCCGCGCCGCGACGCCCCGGCGGTTCGGGAAGTAGACGTGCTCCTGGTCCCAGGCGTAGCGCATGGGGGTGTGGCAATAGCAGAGATGGAAGGCGTCGGGCGCCGGGATGACCCCCTTGGCCACGCAATGGCTGGAGGAGAGCACCACGTCGAAGCCGGAGAGATCGAACTCCTCGATGGCGGCGGGAAAGAGCGGCAGATAGCGCCGGTAATGCTCTCGGATGCCCGGCGCCCGCTGCAGGAAGCTGGTCCGGATGGGGTGGGACTCGATGGCCGGGCTGACGCTGCCGGGGAAGTGGAAGAGGGTGAAGATCGGCGCCTCGGGGAAGATCGCGGCGAGGACCTCCAGCACCTTCTCGCCGCCGCGCATGCCGGTGAGCCAGTCGTGCACCAGCGCCACGCGCGGCCGGGAGGGCAGGAGAAACGGCAGCGGCCGGGCGGGCTCGCTCATCCCGCGCTCCCGTGGGGCTGGGGAAGGGATGGCGGCCGGCCCTCGATCGCCGAGAGATAGATCTCCAGCGTCTCGCGCGCCGTCGTCTCCCAGCGGAACTCCTCGGCCCGGCGCGCGCCGCGCTCGGCGAAGGCGGTGCGGCGGTCCGGGCTGCCCATCAGGTGCGCGATCGCCTTGGCGATGCCGTCGAGGTCGAGCGGATCCACCAGCAGCGCGTACCCCTCGCCGATCTCCTTCAGCGCCGAGGTATTGGAGGTGATCACCGCCACGCCGGAGGCCATCGCCTCGATCACCGGCAGGCCGAAGCCCTCGTAGAGCGTGGGATAGAGGAAGAGAGTCGCGCCCTGGTAGATCGCCGGCAGCGCTTCATGGGCCACGTGCCCGAGCAGCCGCACCTTGTCGCCGATCCCCAGATACTCGGCCCGCTGGCGGATCTTGAACTCCGAGCCCTCGCGGCTGCCGACGCAGATCAGCGGCGCGTCGAACTGCGCCATCCGCCGCGCCCGCGCGTAGGCCTGCACCACCGTGTCGAGGTTCTTGTGCGGCTTGGCCGGATTGCCGACGAAGAGGAGATAGGGCTGGGCGATGCCGAGATCGCGCAGCCAGCGCTGCAGCTCCTCCGGCGGCAGGCGCCGGCGGAAGGAGTCCTCGACGCCGTTGTAGACCACGTGGATCTTGCGGCGGTCCACCTCGAAGTGCTGCATCAGGTCCGCTCTGGTGCTCTGCGACACGGTGATGATGCGGTCGCCGCGCGTCAGGCTGCGGTGGATCATGCGCTGGGCGTAGAGAAAAGCGAAGCTGCTGGGCAGGAACTCCGGGTAGAGCAGGTGGATGATGTCGTGGATCGTCACCACCACCTTCGAATGCACCCACGCCGGCAGCACGTAATGCGTCGAGTGGTAGAGGTCGAGCTTGCGCCGGTAGAGATGCCAGGAGAGGGCGATCAGCTCGCGCACGGAGTAGACCGGCGAGCTTTCGAGGGCCACCTGGAAGTTCTCCGGCAGGTCGAGCAGCCCCTCGCGGTCCCCCGGCTTCGCCAGCAGCACGTAGCGGTTCTCGGCGTCGATGGCGGCCAGCGACCGGATGAGGTTCCGGACGTAGGTGCCGATGCCGAAGTCCTGGATCTTGCGGGCGTCGATGCCGATGGTGTAGGGCAAGAGGGGGCTCCCGGGGGAGTCTATGGGAGGAGGGATTCTAGCGTATAGGTTCAAGGGGATATGTGAGATGGAGGCGGCCTGCCCTTCGAGACCTCACCCCCTGGCCCCCTCTCCAGCAAGCTGGAGAGGGGGAACGCGGTTCGATCGGTTTCTGTATCGTTTCCCCCTCTCC
>DATBGJ010000375.1:0-2418 GCA_036558045.1 Thermoanaerobaculia bacterium | reverse complement strand
GAGGGAAACCACTAGATATTGTGGGATGTTACACGGCTCGCCCCCATAATTGGTGAGCTTCTGGTGAGCCTCGTCCGGGAAAGTTTTACAATCCACATTTTCTGCGCAGGATTTTCACAGCCGGAATTACCCGCTCCCGAGGAGGCTGCGGATTTCCGGGTTACAAGGCCTTTTCCTGGGAGCACCGGCGTCCTCGCCGGCCTCTTTAACCCGGCCAAGTAACCCGGCCAAGCCCTGGGCCGGCGAGGACGCCGGCGCTCCCAGGGTGCGTGCTACCCTACCGCCCCGCATGGATCCCGAGCCCCTCCTCCCCTACGAGACCCAGCTCGCCGCCGGCGTGCCGCGGGCCAAGGAGGCGGTCAAGGGGCTGATCTCCTGGAGCGCCCTGGCCCTGGGGAGCATCGTCCGGGTGGCCACGCGCGAGCCGGCCATCGCGCTCACCTTCGACGACGGGCCGCACCCCGAGGAGACGCCGGCGGTGCTCGAGATTCTGGAGCGCCACGGCGCGCGAGGCACCTTCTTCATGGTCGGCAAGAGCGCGCACCGCTATCCCGAGGTCGTTGCCTGGGCCGCCTCCAACGGGCACGCGGTGGCCAACCACTCGTGGGATCACTCTTCGTTCCGCCGCATTCAGGGACGTTACCGGCGGGCTCAGCTCCGCTGGTGCGGCGAGGCCCTGGGGCCGCTCGGCGTCCGGCTGTTCCGCCCGCCCTTCGGCGAGCAGAGCCTGGGGTCGCGGCTGGACGCCCTGCGCTGCGGCTATCGGGTGGTGCTCTGGGATGTGGTGGCGGAGGATTGGCGCAACGATCCGCCGGAGCGGCTGGTACAACGGGTGATGCGGCGCCTGCGGCGCGGCAGCATCGTGGTCTTCCACGACACGCTCTACACCGCCACGGAGGAGCGTTTCCGCGACCGCGCCCCCATGCGGCAGGCGCTGGAGGAGCTGCTGGGCCGGCTCGCGAAGACCTACCGTTTCGTCACCGTGCCCGAGCTGCTGCGCCTCGGCCGGCCCGTGCGCTGGCACCACTACCACCGGTTGCCCCTGGACTTCCACCGGCAGCTCGTCTGAGGCCCATGGGAATCCTGCGCCGCGCCCACCGCGCCCTCGTCGGCACCCTCAACCGCATGGGCTGGGTGGTGGCGCCCGTCTCGAACTACTACCACGCGCTGCGTCCCGTCGCCGAGCTGGAGCGTCACGCCGGGCGCTGGCACCGCCCCAGCCGTATGGCCGGGGTGAGCTTCGACCTGCCGGCCATGATGGCGGAGCTGGAAGATCTGGCCGCCGCCTACCTGCCGGAGTACTCGCAGCTCCCCTCCTACGAGGAGATCAAGCGGCAGCGGCGCGGCCCGGGGTTCACCACCGTGGACGCCACCGTCCTCTATATGATGGTGCGCCGCCACCGGCCGGCGCGTTACCTCGAGGTCGGCTCCGGGCTCTCCACCTACTACGCCAGCCTCGCCGCCGCGAAGAACGCCGCCGAGGGCCGGCCGATGGCGATGGCGGTGGTGGACCCGTACGTCTCCGCGGCGACGCGCGCGATCACGGGCCTCGAGGTACATGCCCGGGAGGCGCAGGACCTGCCGGCCGACTGGTACGCCGGGCGCCTGGAAGCCGGCGACGTCCTGTTCATCGACTCCACCCACGTCATGCGCATCGACGGCGAGGTGCCGCACCTGGTGCTGGAGGTGCTGCCGGCGCTCAAGCCCGGCGTGCTGGTGCACATCCACGACGTGCATTTCCCGTACAACGTGCCGGCCAGTCCCGCCGCCTACATCTCCGATCGCCGCTGGCCGATGCTGTTCACCGAGGCGATGCTGGTGCAGGCCTGGCTCTGCCACAACCCGCGCGTCGGGATCGTGCTCTCCACGCCGCTGCTGCGGCATTTTCACGAGGATTTCCTGCGGGGATTACTGCCGGGATACCGGCCGCTCGATGCCGAGGATTTCGATACGCACCACGGGTCGCTGTGGGTGCGGACCCGGTAGGCCAGGAAGGAAAGGATCTAAAGGAAAGGACCTAAAAGACGGCAAGGACAACAAGGACAGGCACTTTCGGGGAGTCTTCGCGTCCTTGCTGTCTCTGCTGTCCTTGGTGTCCTTCCTGCCGTCATCCATCGAGATCGCCCGGATCCACTTGATCGAAGACGGCACTCAGCGTGTCCGCCAATCCGGCCACCTGCTCGCGCTCGGCGCCGAGGCGCTCCTCCAGGGTTCCCGAAGATGGACCTGGCTTACGCAGAACCTCCCGCAGCGCGTTGCGGAGAGTGCGGATCTCCAGCGCCTTCAGCCGGACGGTGGCTTCATCGCCGTCAAAGGAGACGACTTTCATGGCTGTCCCTTCGGGGAGGCAGGGCGGCGGCTCAGGAACACGGTGATCGCATTGCCTCCCATATCCGTTGCCACGAGATCCGCGCGGCC
>DATBGJ010000374.1:0-1708 GCA_036558045.1 Thermoanaerobaculia bacterium | reverse complement strand
CAGGGTGGTCTTGATACGCATCGGGATCACCTCCTTCGCTCTATCGGGATCGATCTCGCCTGAAGGTCAGTCGCCGAGGATCACGCCGCCGGCCTTGACAGTAGTCTTTACACGCATTGGGCTCTCCTTTCGCGTCATCTGAGGAACGATCCTAGACTTGGAAAGGAGACGCCGGACCACCCGTTGAGGTAGTGGAGAGGACATGAAAGGGTAGGCGCCGGACGGCGCCTACCCGGAGGGAGCTCAAAGATCAGTCGCCGAGGATCACGCCGTCGCCGAGGACCACGCCGCCGGCCTTGATCGTGGTCTTGATCCGCATCGGATTCACCTCCTTCCGAAACTGACGCCGCACCGTTCAGACACTCAATCGGCTGACATCACGCCGCCGGCCTTCACCGTGGTCTTGACACGCATCGAAATCACCTCCTCTCATCCCTCCCGGGGAATCATCCAAAGCTTACGCGGGCAGAGGCGTACCGCCGGCCTTCAGCTTGGTTTTGACGCGCATTGTATCACCTCCTTTCCGCGAGTATCCGGGGAGAGCACTGGGAGCACGGTTGGGCGAATCCTATCTCTGAAGACTACGGATGCGCGATCACCAGCAGCGTCGGCGCGCGCGCGAGCACGCAGGAGAGCGCCCGCCGCAGACTCACGGGATCGAGGGCGGCGAAGCTCTCGTCGAGGATCACCAGCTCGGCGTTCTGCAGCAGCGCGCGGGCGATGTAGAGCCGGCTCTTCTCGCCGTGCGAGAGCTGCCAGCCGGACTCCCCCACCATCTGCAGCAGGCCCGCGGGCATGCGGTCGAGCAGCTCGCCGAGCCCCAGCTCGCGGCACACCGCCTCGGCCGCTTCGAAGTCGCCCGGCCGCGGCGGCCACTCGCGGCCCATCAGCAGGTTGAAGGCGAAGGTGTCGGTGAGGACGTGATTCTCCTGGAACTGCGGCGCCGCCACGGCCCGGCGGTGCCAGCCCTCGGCGCCGAGGGAGTGCCGGTCGAGACCTTCGAGGAGCAACAGTCCGGATTGCGGCTCGCGCAGGCCGGCGAGCAGCGAGGCGAAGGTCGACTTGCCGCCGCCTGAAGGCCCTTCGAGGAGGAGCCGCTCGCCTTGACGCACGGTGAGATTGGCGGCGGTCACCGCGGGCTCGGCGCGCTCGCCGTAGCGGAAGCCCAGGTCGTGCGCCTCGACGACGACGCGGCCGCCGTCCGCCCGCCGCGCGGGAGCCAGCAACGCCGCCTCGGGCGCCGCGATCTCGCGGCGGGCGGCGGCCTGAAAGACGGGCGCCACCTGGTCCCAGGCCACCGCCGCCTCGGCGAGATCGGCGAGCCCGCGCACCATCTTCCAGAACGACCAGTAGGCGAAGAGCGCGCCGCCGAGCGAGACGGCGAGGCTGCCGGCGGAGGCGGCACCGGAGATGAACGGCCGGGCGACCGCCAGCAGGCTCAGCAGCAGCCAGCCGCGCGGGATCAGCACACGGAGCTGCGCCGCCCGCCGGTCCAGCTCCGCCGAGAGGCCGAGATAGCGCTCCAGCTCGCGGTCCTCGCGCTCGTGCCAGGTCTCGGCGCTCTGCTGCGCCAAGCGCGTGCGGTGGCCGACCATCTGCTCGACCAGGTCATGCGTCATCTCCAGGCGGGCCGCGGTCCACAGGCGCCGCTGGGCGAAATAGCGCCGGCTGAGCCAGAAGGCGAAGGCGACCCAGAGGAGGAGCAGCA
>DATBGJ010000373.1:0-11694 GCA_036558045.1 Thermoanaerobaculia bacterium | reverse complement strand
CGCCCATAGACGGCCAGCGCCTGCTGGTGGTACTTGCGGGCGTCCAGGAGCTCGCCGTCCGCCATCGCGATGGTGCCCAGGCCTTGCAGAGTCGCCCCTTCGCCCTCGGTAAAGCCGATCTCCCGGTGCAGCGGCAGGACGCGCAGGAAGAGCTCCTTCGCTTCCGGCAGGCGGCCGCGCCGGTAGGTCAGCGTCGCCAGGTTGTGCAGGATCTTCGCCTCGCTCCTGCGGTCGCCGATCCGGTGAGCTACGTCAATGGCCTTGCGGTAGAAGCTTGCGGCCTGGTCCAGGTCTCCGGTCCCTAGATACAGATTGGCGGTTTGCCCGAGGCCGCGGGCCACCTCCTCCTCGGCCCCGACGGCGCGGAAGGTCCTGACCATCTCGTCATAGGCCGCCCGCGCCTCGGCGATGCGGTCCTCCTGGGCGTAGATCGAGGCCAGGCTGCGCATCGCCAGGGCGGTGCCGCGCGGATTCTCCGCCGCGGCGAAGGCCTGCTTCGCCGACGTCAAGGCCTGCGCGGCGCGGTCGAAGTCCCGCAGGCTCGCGAGCGCGTCGCCTTGCTGCAGGCGGGCCTCGGCCGCGAGCGTCCGGTCCCCGCGAGCCTCGGCTTTCCCGATCGCCTTCTCGGCGGATTCCTTCTGCTGCTCGAGATCCCGCCGCGCGGCGGCCGCCTTCGCCGTTGCGAGATCGATGCGCGGGTCCTCGCGCAGGGGGACGGGAAGGCGCCGCAGCCAATCCAGAGCCGCCACCGCCTCGGCGTTTCGGCCGGCCTCCACCTGCACCGCCGCCAGCCGCAGTCCCGCTTCGACGTCGTCCGGAGCGATCTCGAGGATCTGCTCGTAGCTCGCGGCCGCGGCGTCCCAATCGCGTTCCACCTCGTGGTAGCGCGCCTCGATGGCCAGCCGGTCCTCGCGGCGCAGCGCCGAGGCCAGGGTGAAGGCCTGGTTGGCTTGCCGGGAGGCTTCCTGCCGGTATCCCAGGTCCTGCCAGGCGGCGGCGAGGGCGGCACGCAGGAGCGGATGATCCGGTTGGGCGTCCACGGCCTTTTCCAGGAGGTCGCGGGCGTGGCGCGCGTCGAACCGGCGGAGGCTGTCGAGGGCCTCGCCGTAGGCGGCCGCCACCTCCGGGCTCGGCAACGCGGCGCGCAGGGCTTCCTCGTCGACCGGCGACAATTCGCCGGCGCCGAGCTGCGCGCGCAGCCGCCGGCCCAGGCGGTCCAGAGACTCCTCACCGGTGAAGGTGGCGGCCGGCCGGCCGGTGCGCGCGTCCCGCACCAGCACGTCGTAGCGGCTGGGTTCTTTCCCAGGCTCCGCCAGGAACGTGCCGCTCACCAGGAAGTCCGCCCCCAGACGTTCGCGCAGGCGCGGCACGGCGCTCGCGGGCAGGTTCGCGGGATCGGAAGACGCCAGATCGCGCACCGCCCGGTCCACCTGGTCCGGAGGGATCACGCGCAGCTTTCCCGTCGCGGCGAGCTCCAGGGGGAGCAGCTCGAAGAGGGCGGAGCTCCAGGATCTCTCCCCCGAATCCGACAGGTTGTCGAACGGCAGCACCGCGACGGAGGGGCGGAGCGCGACGGGGACCGCGGCCGGTCTGGAAGGCGAGCTGCCCGTGCGGGTCGTCGCCGGGTTCGCGCTCTTGAACGGCCGCGCCTTGATGAACCAGGCCGCAGCCAGGAAAGCCAGGAAAAGGCCCACCAGCAGCGCGATCTGCCACGGGAATGCGCGTCTCCGCGGGCGGTGCACCAGCACCAGCGGCGACGTGGCGTCCTCCTCGGCCTTGGTGGCGCCGAGCGAGCGCACCACGTGCCGCACGGTCTTGAAGCGGTTCGCCGGCTCGCGCTCGAGGCAGCGCAGGATGGTCGTCTCCCAGGCGGGGTCGAGGTCCGAGAGGTGGACGCGCGGCGAGGGCGCCGGCTCCTGCAGCCGCTTGAGCGCCGTGTAGAAGGCGCTCTTGCCGACGAACGGCAGCTCGCCGGTGATCATCTCGAACATCACCACGCCGAAGGCATAGACGTCGGTGGCCGGCGTGGCCTCCTCGCCGCGCACCTGCTCCGGCGCCATGTAGGCGGGAGAGCCCACCATCTCGCCGGTGGCGGTGAGGGTGACGGAACCCTCCTCGTGGACCGTGCTCCAGGCCAGCCCGAAATCGGTGACCACGGCGCGCAGGCCGGAGGCGGTGGGGACCAGGAAGACGTTGCCGCTCTTCAGGTCGCGATGCACGACGCCGTTCGTGTGGGCCGCTTCGAGCGCGGCGGCGATGTGGCCGATCACCGGCAGCGCTTCCGCGGTGGTCAGCCGGCCTTCGCGGGCGAGCCTCTCCTCCAGCGTCTCGCCGCGCAGCAGCTCCATGGTGAGGAAGACCAGCTCGGCCGGCGCGCCGGATTCCTCCTCGCCGTGGTGATGGACCAGGTCGAACACCCGGCAGACGTTGGGATGGGTCACCCGGCGGGCGAGCTGGATCTCGCGCTTGAACCGCTGCAGCACCCGCTCGTCGCCGGCGATCTCGGGACGCAGCACCTTGACGGCGATCTCGCCGCCGAGCTCCAGGTCCTCGGCCGCGTAGACCTCGCCGACCGCGCCGCGGCCGAGGAACGAGACGATCCGATAGCGCGACGCCAGCACCCGCCCCGGAGCGAGGGAGGCTGGGCGGACACCGCCGTGAGGATCGATCTCAGGCTCGGCCATCGATGGGTAATTTTAACGCCTTTCCATCCCCTTCAAGACGCAGGGGAAAACCTTGCATTCATCGAGACATGTCTCTTTGTCGTCAGTCCGGCAGGATGTAGAAGAACAGAGCCGTCGCCAGCGCGCTGAGGGCGAGCACCGTGGCGTTGAGGAAGACGCCGATCCGGGCGAGGCCGCGCCCGCGCGCCTTCCGCAGACCGAGCAGACCGCAGAGCAATCCCAGGAAGGCCAGCACGAAGACGGTGATCCCCGGCAGGAACACGCGGCCGAAGAAGGTGTTGCCGGCCGGCAGCAGCCGCACCAGGAAGCGGGCGGCGAGCGAGGCGGCGAAGAGGGCCAGCGAGGCGACGTGCCAGGCGTCCGGCAGGTCGAGAACGCCGTACTCGCCCTCGGTGTAGTGGGGTAGCGGTCGCGGCTCCATCCGGGCCCCTACAGGATAGACTCCGACGGAGCTGCGATTGTACCGCCGATGGCCTTCCACCGCCGTTTCGTCTTCCCGCCCGTGAGCTGGGCCTCGCCCGACGGGGTCATCGCCATCGGCGGCCGGCCCGATCCGGAGACGCTCAAGGCCGCCTACGGCCGCGGCATCTTTCCCTGGCCCCATCCGGGCGTGCCGATGCTCTGGTTCTGTCCGGACCCCCGCTTCGTGCTGGTGCCGGAGCAGGCGCACGTCTCCCGCTCGCTGCGCAGGGAGATGCGCCGCGGCGCCTTCGAGATCCGCGCGGACACGGCGTTCGCGGACGTCATCCGCGCCTGCGCCGCCAAGCCCCGCCCCGGCCAGGACGGCACCTGGATCACGGACGAGATGATCGCCGGCTACACCGTGCTGCACGAGGAAGGGCTCGCCCATTCCATCGAGGCCTGGCAGGACGGCCGGCTCGCCGGCGGCTTCTACGGCGTCTCCATGGGCGGCGTCTTCTTCGGCGAATCGATGTACGCCGACGTGCCGAACGCCTCGAAGGTGGCCTTCGCCACCCTCCTCGCCAACCTCGTCCGCTGGCGCTTCGCCCTGGTGGACTGCCAGAGCTACACCGACCACCTCGCGAGCTTCGGTGCCGTCGAGTGGCGGCGCGCCCGCTTTCTCGCGGCGCTCAAGCGGGCGCTTCGCCAGCCGACGCGCGCCGGGCGATGGACCCTGGAGCTGGGGCCGATCGAAGCGGTGGAGACCTTCCGCGAGGGCGACTGATATCCTGCCGTCATGGACTGCCGCGCCGGCTGCGGAGCCTGCTGCATCGCCCTCTCCATCTCCTCGCCGATCCCCGGCATGCCCGGCGGCAAGCCGGCCGGCGTCCGCTGCGTCCAGCTCACCGAGGACAACCGCTGCCAGCTCTTCGGCCTGCCCGAGCGGCCGGAGGTCTGCGTCCGCCTGCGGCCGAGCGCGGAGATGTGCGGCGAGACGGCGGAGCACGCCCTGGCGTACCTCGCCGAGCTGGAGCGCGCCACGGCACCCTATTCTTGATTCGCCATTCGATATTTTTCTATGATGGATCGCAGTCGATGAGAGAACTCTGGCCTTCTCTCTGGGAACTCACATCCGCAGGCCTCAAGGTTCGAACCTCAAAGGAGATCGCATATGTCTGAAGACGATTCGATCGGCAGAGGGGAAGAGAACGCCAAGGATGAGCTGAGCCGGAGGACCTTCCTCCGCCTGGGGGCCGTCGCGGGCGCCGCGGCTCCCCTGGCAGGCATGCTGGGCGCCTCCGCGGCCGCGGCCAAGGCGCCGGTGAGCGACGCCGCCGTCGCGTTGGAGGAGGCGACGATCGCCCAGTTGCAGGACGCCATGACGAAGGGCGGCCTGTCGTCCCTGGGTCTCGTCAACATGTACCTGGAGCGCATCGCCGCGATCGACGAGGACGGCATCGGGCTCAACTCCGTCCTCGAGGTCAATCCCGACGCGCGGAAGATCGCCCGGCAGCTCGACCGCGAGCGCAAGAACGGCCACGTGCGGGGACCGCTGCACGGCATCCCGATCATGCTCAAGGGCAACATCGACACCGCCGACAAGATGACCACGACGGCCGGCTCGCTCGCCCTGGTGGGCGATCCGCCGCATCAGGACTCCACGGTCGCGGCGCGGCTGCGCGCCGCGGGCGCGGTGATCCTCGGCAAGACCAACCTCTCCGAGTGGGCCAACTTCCGCGGCTTCAACTCGACGAGCGGCTGGAGCGGCCAGGGCGGCCAGACCCGCAATCCCTACGTGCTCGACCGCAACCCCTGCGGCTCGAGCTCGGGCTCCGCCGCCTCCGTGGCGGCCAACCTCACCGCCGCCGGCCTCGGCACCGAGACCGACGGCTCCATCGTCTGCCCGGCGACGATCAACGGCGTCGTCGGCATCAAGCCGACCGTGGGCCTGACCAGCCGCGCCGGCGTCGTTCCGATCTCGCACACCCAGGACACCGTCGGTCCGCACGCCCGCACGGTGGCCGACGCGGCGGCGGTGCTCTCGGCGCTGGTGGGGGTGGATCCGCGCGATCCGGCCACCGCGGCGAGCGCCGGCAAGTTCTCCACCGACTACACGCAGTTCCTCGATCCCCACGGTCTGCAGGGAGCGCGCATCGGCGTGGCGCGCGGCGGCGGCTTCACCGGCTACAACCGGGAGACGGACCGCGTCTTCGAGGAGGCCATCGCGGCCATGGCCGACGCCGGAGCGGTGATCGTCGATCCGGCGGAGATCCCGACGATCGACGATCTCAACGCCGATCAGGCCGAGATCATCGTCCTCATCTACGAGTTCAAGCGCGACCTCAACGCCTATCTGGCCACCCGCACCGGCGTGCCCATCCACACGCTGGCCGACGCCATCGCCTTCAACGAGGCCCACGCCTCGCAGGAGCTGCAGTACTTCGGGCAGGAGTTCTTCGAGCTCGCCGAGCAGGAGATCTTCTCGCAGCAGGAGTACGAAGACGCCCTCGTCCGCGGCCACGACCTCGCCGGCAAGAACGGCATCGACGCCATCCTGGCGCAGGAGAACCTGGACGCCCTGGTGGCGCCCACCGGCTCGCCCTCCTGGCCGACCGATCTCGTCAACGGCGATCACTTCCTGGGCGCCAGCTCCGGCCCCTGCGCCGTGGCCGGCTACCCGATCATCAACATGCCGGCGGGATTCGCCTTCGGATTGCCGCTGGGGATCAGCTTCATGGGCACGGCGTTCAGCGAGGCGAAGCTCATCAAGCTGGCCTCCGGCTTCGAAGCGGCGACGCATGCGCGCCGGCCGCCCACCTACATCCCGACCGAGCCGCTGCCGAGGGGCATCGACCCGTTCACCGGCAAGTCGGCGGCGGTGGCCCGTCTCGAGAAGATCATGGACAAGCTCGCCGCCAAGCCGCAGCTCCGCTCGCTGCTGCGCCACCTGTAATTTGAAAGGACCCAAAGGACAGCAAGGACCCCAAGGACAGGTACCGCTCGATTGAGCCTCCCCTGTCCCTGCTGTCCTTGCCGTCCCTGTCGTCCTTTTTGCAGAGCGCCTACTTCGCCATCACGCCGCGGAAACCCCGCCCGATGAGCGCCGCGATGTCCGCGAGCACCAGCGGCAGGGCGAAGCCGCCGGGGCAGGCGAGGTAGCGCGGCTCCCACACGGGATCGAACTTGTCCTTGTACTGCCGCAGGCCCTGGAAGTTGTAGAAGTGCTCGCCGTGGCGGAAGACCAGGGCGCCCAGGCGGCTCCAAAACGGTGCGATCGCCCGCGCCTCCAGGCCCGCCAGCGGCGCCATGCCGAGATTGAACCAGCGGTAGCCCTGCTCGCCGCCCCACAGCATCAACGCCAGGAACAGGTAATCCATCACGCCGATGGGAGCGTTCAGGGTGTGCCGCATGAGGTCCACGGAGAGCTCCTCCTTGTCGCCGCCCGGCCACAGGTTGGCGAAGGCGACGATCTTCCCCCCCTGCCGCACCAGGGCCATGGGCAGCCGCGCCAGATAGGAACGATCGAAGGAGCCGAGGGAGAAGCCCTTCTCCCGCGTGTTCTTGGAACGCAGCCAATCGTCCGAGATCCGCTCCAATTCGGGCAGGCAGGATTCGACCTGTTCGGCCGGGACCACCTCCAAGCTGCAGCCCTCCTCCTCGGCCCGGCGGTAGGCGTGCCGCAGCTTCCTGCGGCTGCGCCCTTCGAGCGAGAAGCCGTCGAGCGGCACGCGCGCCTCCTCGCCCAGCTTGACGAGCGTGAGCCCGAGGTCGACGTAGAGGTGCAGGCGCCGCTCGCTGACCTGATAGAAGCAGGTCCAGCCGGCGTGGCGGTCCACCATCTCGCGGAACTTCCAGACGAGCTCGGCGCGCTCGCGCTCGGGGCCCACGGGATCGCCCATCGAGACCCAGCTCCGGCGCTCGATGCCGAACATCACGAAGGCGTTGCCGGCGTCGTTGAAGAGGAGCTGCTTGTCGCCGAGGAGGGCGAGGTAGGAGTAGGTGCGCGGCGCCCCGGCCGCGATGGCGGCGGCGCGCGCGATCTCCTCCTCGGACGGCCGCGACGGCTCCGGCGCCGCCGGGCGCAACAGCCGCCAGAAGGCGACGCCGAGGGCGAGGGCCGCGACGCCCACCGAGGCGCGCAGGAAGCGCGGAGCGTTGCCGAAGAGCGTGAAGTGCCACCAGAGGTCGTGCGAGTAGTCGACGTGCTTGTAGGCGAAGAAGCCCAGCCAGAGCGAGCCCAGGATGCAGATGGCGATGGCCGCGCTCCAGCCCGGCGTGAACGACTCGGCGGTCAGCGAGGCCTGGCGGTAGAAGTGGCGATGGCAAGGCGCGAGCGCGGCGAGCATGACGGCGAGGATCAGCGCCTCCTCCCAGTCGAGCCCCTTGGCGAGCGACAGCGCGATGCCGCTGGCGAGCAGGATCACGGTGAGCTGATACGCCGCGTCCAGCCGCCGCTGCAGGCCGATGGCGAGGAAGAGCAGGGCCGCGCCGGCGAGGCTGCCGAGGAAGTGGGAGATCTCGATCACCGGCAGCGGCAGGACGTCCTGCAGCCAGGAGAGGCGCGAGTGCACGGCGGGCGTCGCGCCCGAGACCAGCAGCACGGCACCGCCGAGGAACGTGGTGACGGCGAAGATCTGCGGCACGACGTCGGGAACGCGGCCGCCGAAGAGCCGCGTCAGGCGGCCCACCTGGTGCCGCCGCCGCACGATCTCGTTGACGCCGAGGGTCATCGCCGCCGCCAGCAGCGGCAACAGGTAGTAGACGCCGCGGAAGGCCACCATCGCCGCCAGCAGTTGCGGGCGCGGCAGCTCGCGGGGAAGCAGCAGCACCATGAGCGTCTCGAACACCCCGAGCCCTCCGGGCACGTTGCTCAGCAGGCCCGCCACCTGGGCGAAGAGGAAGACGCCGAGGAAATGAAGGAAGGTGACGTGCCAGGCGGGCGAGAGGCTGTAGAGCACCGCGCCGGCGAACGCCCAGTCGAGGGAGGAGACGGCGAGCTGGGTCGAGGCCAGCCGCGGGCCGGGGACGGCGAGCTCCAGCCCTTTCAGCGTGAACGGCCGCCGGCGAGCAAAGGCGGCGATCAGATAGGCCGCGACCAACGCCAGGAATAGCACGCCGAAGGGCCGCGCGCTCGCCACCGGCAGGTGCAGCAGCCTGGGCACGGCGATCGGCTCGGCCAGGAAGGCCGCGCCCGAGAGGCCGAAGAAGCCGAGCCAGAAGGTGGCGTAGCTGAAGAGCACGATGCGGGTGATGTCGAGCCCGGTCAGGCCCCAGCCGGAGTAGAAGCGGACGCGCAACGGCGTGCCGGTGAACAGCGACAGGCCGAGCGTGTTGCTGACGGCGTAGCCGGTGAAGGAGGCGAGGGCGATCTTGCGATAGGCGACGCGCTTGCCGATGTAGCGGCAGGCCAGCGCGTCGTAGCTGGTCAGGGTGAGATAGCTGCAGACCGTGAGGACGACGGCCAGCGCCACGCGGCCCCACGGCAGGAGGTCCAGGAAGCGCATGACCTCGCGGTAACGGAAGTCGCGCAGCTCGCGGTGGAGAAGCCACAGAGCCAGCGCGAAGAAGAGCAGGCTGAGGAACGGCTTGAGGCGGGCTCTCACTCCCCGATCCGCGCCTCCGCCAAGATCAGCCCCGCCACCTGCCCATAGTCGCCGCCGAAATGGTGCGCGCCCGAGAGCGCCACGGCCTTGCCGAGCGCGGGGGCGAGCTGCGGGCAGAGGCTGTCGTCCTCGCGCTTGCCGTAGAGGCAGAGGACGTGATGGCCGGCCAGCTTCCGGACCTCGGGCAGCACCGGCTGCTCGCCGCTGCCGCCGAGGCCCAGCCATTCGCCGACGTGGAACTCGAAGCTCGCCGAGCGGTCGGGCCCGAGCAGCGTGATGAGGCGCACGCGGCCGAGCAGATCCGCCGGCAGCCGCTGAGCCATGAAGGGCAGGACGTCCGCGCCCAGCGAGTAGCCGATCAGCACCGCCTCCTTGCGGCCCCAGGCGGCGAGGTAGTGGCGCAGGATGCGCGCGAGGTCCTGGGACGCGCCGTCGGGCGTGCGCGCGGTCCAGAAGTAGCGCAGGGAATCGAGCCCCACCACCGGCACGCCCTTCTCCGCCAGCGCTCCCGCCACCTCGCGGTCGAGCCCCGCCCAGCCGCCGTCTCCCGAGAGGATGACGGCCAGTGTGTCGCCGGAGGCGCCGCGCGCCGGCACCTCGACGAGCGGCAGGTCCGCCAGCTCCTTGGGCGCGGCCGGCCGCGCCGCCGCCTTCTCCGGCCCGACGAGGCGGTCGAAGCTCTGGCGGAACTGCGGCACCCAGCGGTCCTGCTTGCCGAAGCCGTGCCCGACCTTCGGCAGCAGCACGGTCTCGGCTCCCTTGACCTTGGCGACGTAGCGCACCACGTCCTTCTTGAAGCACAGCTTGTCCGAGTCCCCCTGGAAGGCGATCCAGGGCTGTTCCAGGGTGTCGGTGGGCAGGAAGCTGATGCCCTTGCCCTGCGGACCCGGCTCGCCCTTCAGGCCATGGCCCTCGCAGAACGGGCGCTTGAGCGGCAGGTCCGGGCAGAAACCCATGCTGATGGCGCCGCGGAAGGTGTTCGGCGGCGCCTGCACCAGGACGGCGTAGACGAGCGTGGCGCCCGAGGAGTAGCCCACCAGCACCGGCGTCTCGTAGGCGGTGAATCCGAGCTTCTTCTGGATCACCTTGCTCAAGCCTTCGAGATCGGCGGCGGGGTAGGAGCAGGCCTCCTTGGTGGCGGCGAGCTGCTTCAAGTAACGGGGCAGATTGATGCCGGCGACCACGGAGTCCATGCCGGCGAGGACGCGCGCCATGTCGACGACGCCCTTGTTCCAGCCGCCGTCGCCCGAAAGGAACAGGACGACGTGATGGGGGTGCGGCGATTCGTGGTAGAGAGTCACGGTGCCGAGCCGGCCGTAGGTCAGGGTCTCGGGCGCCGGCCCGGTCTCGGGCGCCGGTCCGGACTTGTTCGCCGGCCCGGCCTCGTCGCCGAAAGCCGGCGTGAGAGACGCGAGGAGGACGCAGGCCAACAGGAGAACGCTCTTCTTGAGGATCACTTCGCTGCTCCTTGAAGGGAAAGCCTAGAACCAACCCTTGCGGCGGAAATAGGCAACCATGATCCCGGCGACCACCGCCATGATCGCGAGGGAGAAGGGATAGCCGAAATACCAGTTGAGCTCCGGCATGTTGAGCGGGCTTCGCGCGGGATTGAAGTTCATGCCGTAGACGCCGGCGATGAAGCTCAGGGGGATGAAGATGGTGGAGATGATGGTGAGCACCTTCATCACCTCGTTCAGCCGGTTGCTGGTGCTCGAGAGGTAGACCTCCAGCAGGCCCGAGGCGAGATCGCGGTAGGTCTCGATCATGTCGATCACCTGGATGGTGTGGTCGTAACAGTCGCGCAGGAAGACGCGGGTCTCCGGGCGGATGAGGTGCGCCTCCTCCCGCTGCAAGGCGTTGATGACCTCGCGCTCGGGCCAGGCGGTGCGCCGCAGCATCAGCAGCTCGCGCTTGATGCGATGGACCTCGTTGAGCGTCGCGGGCACCGGCCGCAGGATCACCTCGTCCTCCAGCTCCTCGACCCGCTCGCCGTAGGCTTCGAGGACGGGGAAGAACTCGTCCACCAGGGCGTCCACGAGGGCGTAGAGGAGATAGTCGGGCCCCATGCGGCGGATCTGCCCCTTGCCGTGGCGGATGCGCTCGCGCACGGCCTCGAAGGAGTCCCCCGGCACCTCCTGGAAGGTGATCACGTAATTGCCGCCGAGGAAGAAGCTGATCTGCTCGATCTGCAGCTCGTCCGCCTTGCGGAGGAGCGACTTCATGACCATGAAGTGATAGCTGCCGTAGTCCTCCAGCTTCGGCCGCTGGCCGCAGTTGAGGACGTCCTCCAGGGCCAGGGGATGGAAGCCGAAGTGCTTGCCCACCTTCTCGATGAGCTTGACGTCGTGGAGACCCTCGACGTTGATCCAGGTGACCGTCTGGGAGTCGCGGTAGGGGAAGACGTCCTCGATCTTCGAGATCCGCTTCTCCTCGAGGTGTTCCGGGCCGTAGTCGATGACGCTGACCCGCACCGGTCCGGCGCCGGGGATCTCGCGCAGGGTGCCCGGCGCCGTACCCGGCTTGTGGTACCGCTGGCCGACCTGCATTTTCCGCCCTTTGCGCGCCATGCGGGCTCCCTCCTCCCCAGGGAGATTATGTCGCCAAGTCTTCAACCTCAAAACGGCAGAGCAGATTCCGGGCGCCCGGCGTCGCGATCCCCGCGCGGCGGCGGTCGATGCGACGTCGACTCACGGTGGACTCCCATTCAGGAACCGCAACAACTCCATTCAGGAGCAGCGCTTGACAAATAGAGAGCGCTATGCCATACTGAGATCAGTCAGTCATGGAGCGCATCATCGGCTCTCATGCAGCAATTCCGGGTGGCCACGGGAATCACTGGAGCGGGGAACCAGCGAGGCCGACCGGGGCGAGATTGAAGCCGGAGTTGGCCCGGCGCCAATCGAGGCGCCGTGGTTGAACCGGAGCCCAAACGGCTCCAAAAAGGAGAAGGACCATGCCGAAGCGAAAGAACAAGGAGAAGTTGAAGTCCCGCCTGGGAGACCTCC
>DATBGJ010000372.1:0-7655 GCA_036558045.1 Thermoanaerobaculia bacterium | reverse complement strand
GAGGGCATCCGCCTCGTCCTCTATTCGAGCGAAGCGTCGGCGGCGCTGCCTATCCTCTTCCATCGGGCCGCGGCGGGCGACTGGAGGCCTCTCGCCCAGACCGTGGTCGCGGGGAAAGCCGGGCTCGAGCAGATCCTCGCGAGGGGGCTCTTCTTCTCGGTAACCTGCTCGCAGGACATCCCGCTCATCGATCCCGCCGAGGTTGCCGTTCGCACGGCCGGGAGCTTCCTCGGGGATTACCGGGTGCGCCAGCAGACCGCGGCCTGCGCGCTCTGGCCGCACTCCCGTATCGATCCGCAGGAACGGGAGGCCGTCCATTCGGACGTCCCCGTGCTGTTGATCAGCGGCGAGCGTGATCCGGTGACGCCGCCCGATTTCGCCCGCCGCGCCTCCCGGTTCCTCACCCACAGCCTGCACATCGTCGACCCCTGGGCGAGCCACGAGGACGCGTCTCGATGCGTCATCGCACTCACCCATGAATTCATCCGCCGGGGGACGACAGAGGGGCTCGACGTCGCCTCCTGCCTCGCCCAGGTGAAGCCGCAGCCGTTCCTGTTCGAGCTGCCGAAGGAGGGAATCGCGCCGTTCGAGGACGAGATCGCCCTATTGGCGCCGAAGCAGAAGCTCAAGCCCGGGCGACCGCCTGCACGTCGCCGTGGGCGCCCGCGCTGACGTTGCGGCGGGAAGGCTCCCGGTAGATCGCCAGGTAGGCCTCCAACGCTGCGAGCGCCAGGCGATCGGCGGGAGTATTCACGACCCGCACGCCGCCGCGCCGCAGATGGCGGGCCAGGCGCCGGTTGGCCAGCAGGATCTCCAGGCTCGCCACCTGCGCGAAGGCCTGCGCCGGGGTATCCGGCGCCGCGGCGGCGAGCCGCCGCAGCTCGGGATCCTCGAGATTCAGCAGCAGCACGCGGTGGCGCCGGCCGAGGCGCAGCAGCGACTCGCGCAGCAGCTCGGCGGCGGCGAGGTCCACGACGGAGGTGAAGAGCACGGCGGTGGCGCTGCGCGACTCGACGCCGAAGGCGGCTTCGGCGGCGAGGTCGAAGGCGGGCTCGGCGAGCTGGGCCTCGACGTCGTAGAGCGCCTCGTAGGCGAGGCCGACGCCGCGGCCGCCGGAACGCACCCGCACGCTGCGCAGCACGCGATCGGCGAAGGCGATGACGGTCACCTGATCGCCGCGCGCCGCCGCCACACGGGCGAGGGCGAGCGTCGCCGCCAGGGCGTAGTCGAGCTTGCTGCGGCGGCCGTCCATGGAGGCCATGGCGCGGGCGCAGTCGAGCAGCACGATCACCCGGCCGCTGCGCTCCCAGGTCTCCTCGCGGCTCACCGGCCGGCCGTGGCGGGCGGTGGCCTTCCAGTGGATCTTGGCGAGGGGATCGCCCGGCAGGTACTCGCGCAGCGCGTAGGGTTCGGTGCCGACGCCGTGCATGCGCAGCGGGATCTGCCCCATGCGGCGGCGCTGAGCGAGGACGAGGAGCTGGCCGACGCGCCCCTCCCACCGCACCTGCGGATAGACGCGCACCGCCTCCCCCGGCAGCAGGTCGCGCTGCGCCCAGGCGAGCTGCCACGGTCCCAGCACGCGCACGGTGAGCGGTCCCGTCCGATGTTCGCCGCGCCGCCGCGGCGTCAGACCCCAGGTCCAGCGGACCTCCCCGGGACCGCGGATCTCCAGCCGGCGGCGCAACGGCCGGTCGGCGAGCGCGGGATGCAGGGCTTCGCGCACGAGGAGGGAGACCGGCCGCGCGGCCGCGGTGACGACGCTCACCGCCACCTCCGACGGAGCCTCCTGCACGAGCAGCGGCGGCCACAGCCGGGACGCTGTCAGCGGCGTGCGGGCGGCGCGCCGGAAATCCACCACCGCCGCCGCGGCCACGATCACGTCCAGCGCCAGCGCGATCCAAGCCAGCCGCGGCTGGAGGAAGGACAGGATCAGCAGCAGCGTGATCAGAGCCAGCAGCCGGAAGCAGCGCGCGGCGGGCATGGCCTCAGTGCGGCACCGCCACCGCCGCCGCCACGCCTTCCAGGATACGGCCCGCCGTGAACCCTTCCAGCTCGGACTCGGGGGTGAGCAGGATGCGGTGCGCCCAGCACGGCGCGAGCAGGCGCTTCAGATCGTCCGGAACGAGGAAGTCCCGTCCCTCCAGCAGCGCGTTGGCGCGGCCGGCCTCGAGCAGTCCGAGAGCGGCGCGCGGCGAGACCGGCAGGTCCACCTGCGGCGAGCGGCGCACGGCCTCCGCGAGCCGGGCGAGATAGCCGAGCAGCTCGTCGGCCACGTGCACCCGCCGCGCGGCGTGGCGCAGCGCCAGGGCCTCTCCAGGGTGGAGCTGCGGCTCCGGCAGCGCGCCGCCCCAGTCGGCGAGCTCGCCGGCCACGGCCTTGCGGTAGAGGTCGAGCTCCGCCTCGGGCGCCGGCAGGCCCATCTCGATGCGCACCAGGAAGCGGTCGAGCTGCGCTTCCGGCAGAGGGTAGACGCCTTCGAACTCGATCGGGTTCTGGGTGGCGATGACAAAGAACCCGGGCTCCAGTCCGAGGGATACACCGTCGATCGTCACCTGGCGCTCCTGCATCGCCTCGAGCAGCGCCGACTGGGTCTTGGGCGGCGTGCGGTTGATCTCGTCCGCCATCAGGATCTCGGTGAACACGGGCCCGCGCAGCAGCCGGAACGAGCCCGTGGCGGCCTCGTAGACGTTGGTGCCGATGACGTCGGCCGGCATGAGGTCGGGGGTGAACTGCACGCGGTTGAAGCGCACGCCGAGGCTGGCGGCGAAAGCGCGGGCGAGCAGGGTCTTGCCGATGCCCGGCACCCCTTCGAGCAGCGCGTGCCCGCCGGCCATGTAGGACGCGAGCAGGATCTCGACCGCGGCCCGCTGTCCGAGCACGGTGCCTTCCAAGGCGGCGGCGAGGCCCTGCGCCGCCTCGATCAGGCGTTCGGTGGGAACGGCGGACGGCTCGGGGTTGGTCATAGGTCAGTCTCCGGTTTGTGGGATCGCAATCCCGCCACCTCCCGCGCCAGCTCGACCAGCTCGCCGGGTTTGACGCTTGCGGCGCGCCGCTCCAGATCCGGCGGTACGGCGAGATGGCGGTCGAGCTCCCGCGCGCGATCGAGCAGGCGGCGCGCCGCTTCCCGGTGATGGCCCAGGCGGTGGTGGAGCGCTCCGACCCCGAGCAGGAAGGAGCCCGCCGAGCCCGCCATCGCCGGCGGCTCGCTCCACGCGGGCCCGAAGCGGCGGGAGAGCGTCAGCAGCGCGGCGAGGTAGAGCACGGCGAGGTGGAGGAGGATGAGGTCGAGCGTGCGCCCGAAGGCGGCGCTCTCCACCGTCGGCGCGGCGGCCAGGCCGTGGTGGTACTCGTCGAACGTCCACCGCTTGCCCAAGCGTTGGAGCAGGGTTTCCAATAGCGCCGCGTTGCCCGCATTTCCCAGCCGGGCGTTGGCCAGGGCGTCGGCGGGCAGCAGCCAGACCGGTCCGCGGCCGCCCCGGTAGCGCTCCAGGACGACGACGGCCGGCGCGCCGGCGGGGGACGCGAAGAGAGCCTGCGAGCCCTTGGGGATCTCCGGGGCCCAGCGCGGCGCCCACACGCGCACCGGCTCGGCCTTCACGCCCGCGGCCGGACGCAGATCCCACTCCTGGCGGGCGAACCGCCGCCAGCGGAGAGGATTGAGGACCGGCTTGCGCTTCTCCTCCAGGCGCAGGCCGAGCCCCTCCATCGCCACCATCTCGGCGGCGTTGCCGATGCCGCCGGAGTAGGCCAGCACGAGGGCGCCGCCGCGCCGCAGATGGGCTTCGAGCTGGTCCGCCGCCTCCGCCGAGAGCCCCTGCTGCCAGGGGAAGGCCGAGACCAGCACGCCCGTCCCCGCGAAGCGGTCCAGGGGCTGGGCGAGCAACGTCACCCGCGCGCCGCGCGCTTCGAGGTAGCGCCGGGCCGCGAGCCAGCCGTTCGGCCCCCGCGAGAGCGCGCTGCCGCGGGCCTCGCCGCCGACGCTTCCGGCCACCAGGACACTGCCCAGGATCAGCAGGAGGAGCAGCGCGCCGCCGAGGAGCAGCCGGTTGCGGACCGCCGGTTTCACGAGAGGGCCTCCTCCAATCCGCCGACGAGGCGCCGCAACTCCTCCACGGCGGGCCGCCGCGGACCATAGGTAAAGGCGTCGAGGCGGCGGACGAGATCCCGCAGGTCCTCCCGCCGCGACCGCACCACCAGGTCGCGGCTGGTCCAGGCGGGCTCGGCCTGGCCGGCGGCGAGCGAGCGCGCCAGCCACCACCAGAGGGCTTCCAGCGCTTCGGCGATGTGCCCTTCGCCGAGCCGCCGCTCCAGCTCGGCGCGCCAGGCGGCGGCGCTGCGGGCGGCGGGAGGAAGCTCGATCTCCGCGATATCACCTTCCGTGCGCCTCACCTTACGGCGCCGCAAGCGCGGCACCAACAACTGCAAGAGGAGGAGGACGGCGAGTGCGGCGAGGCCGAGCGCGATCGCCTGGTAGACCGGCCGCGGCAGGTTCAGCATCTTGCTGCCCTTGGCGAGCAGGTTCATGAGAGCCCGCTGCATCATCCCGGAGAGCTCCCCGAGGTAGGACGCCTGCGGCGGCTCCGGCACCTGCTGGACCTTGCTTTCCGCCAGCACGCGCTGGAGCACCGCCCGCTCGGCAGGGACGATCCGTGCTTCGGCCGCGGCGGCGAGCCTCGGCGCCGCCAGCATCAGCAGGAGGAAAGCCGGCCGGCGTCTCAGAACGATTGATCTCCAGGAGGCGGCGAAGGGGCGGCGAACATCGCGTCGATCTCTCCCACGAGGTCGGCCCCCTCCTTGCGCGCGCGGGTGTCGAAGTAGAGCAGCGAGATGCCGAAGCACATGTAAAGGTAGACCGCGGAGCTGGCCAGGGCGTTGAGGAACTGCCCCGGCACCTGCAACCAGATCCAGGTCGGCATCTTCTGCATGACGTCCTCCCCGGCCGCGGCGCTGCGGAACATGTCGATCCACATGGGGATCTGGAACGGCAGGGACACCACGAGCCCCACGGCGTAGGAGAGCAGCACGCCCACCACCAGGAGCAGGAGCGCCTTGGCCCAGGGACGCGCGAAGAATCCGCGCCCCTCGTCGTACATCGCCAGCTCGGAGCTGCGCGAGATGGGATCGAAGCCGAACCGCCCTTCCTGGACCATCACCGGCGAGACGAGGGAGAGCAGGGGGAGCACGAACAGCGCGGGGATGCAGCAGCAGAACACGGAGGCGATCTCCATCACGCCGGACAACAGCAGGACGATCAGGACCCTGCCCTGCAGCGCGAAGCGCCAGGCGCGTTTCATGTCTATGGGCAGTCCGGTCAGCGCATCGATCGTCCCCACCTGCAAGGCCATCACCGCGACCGTCATGAGCGCGAGATTGACCAGCGCCAGCAGATAGACCTGCGGCGCCCAGAGCGGCGTGCTGAACGCGCCGGGATCGGCGGTCAGGCGCGAGATCCACAAGGCCTGGGCCACCGCCGTCAGCGTGGTGGCCGCAGCCAGCGGGATCGCCACCCAGGGGTAGAGGGCGCGGAAGTGCCGGCGCGCCTGCCGGATGGCTTCGTCGAGAAGCAGGCGAAAGGGCATGGGACCTGGACTGCCAAACGTGGGCTCAGCCATCGGTAGGCTCCGGAGGAAGCGGACGGAAAGCCGTGAACAGGAAAAGGGTTTCGAGAGCGAGGCCCAGGGCCGCCTTCAGCGGCACGGGCAGTTGCGGCGACGGCGAGACGAAGACCTCGACCAGGGCCAGCACCACGAACCAGGGAAGGCAGCCCAGCAGCACCGCGAGAGCGTCCCGGCCGGCGTCGCGCACGGCCAGGGCTCGCGGCAGGTCCCCCGCCGCCACCAGGGCGCGGCCGATGACGAGCCCGGCCGCCGCGCAGACGAGGATCAGCGTCAGCTCGAGCGGTCCATGGCCGCAGATGAACTCCAGCAGCTCGCCGGTCATGGAGTAGTGCAGCGTGATGCCGATGACGGAACCCAGCATCATGCCGTTCAGCAGGATCACGTAGAGCGGCACGACGCCGGCCAGCAGGCCGCCGCTCCAGGCCGAAAGCGCCACCGAGATGTTGTTGGTGGCGATGCCGGAGGACGAGACGGCCGGCGGCACCGTGGTGACCAGGGACTCGGTCCAGAGCCTTCCCTCCTCCAGCTTCTGCACGGCTTCCGGCCCGAGCATCCGCAGACCGAGCGCCGGCCGCAGCACGGCGATGATCAGTCCCCACACCGTCGCCAGCAGGAAGAGCGCGAGAGCGATCGCCATCACGTCGAGCTGGCGCTGGAAGGCGCGCGGGAACGTGCGGGAGAAGAAGCGCAGCAGGCCGGCGCGCTCCCCGCGATCGCCGGTGAGCCGGCGCGTGCCTTCGACCGCCAGCGCCTGCAGGCGCCGGGCCGCGGCCGTGCCGGGAAACCGCGCCGCGGCGAGCGCGTGATCGTGCAGCACCTGCCGGTAGCGCAGCGCCATCTCCTCCAGCTCGCCGTAACCGAGCCCGCGCCAGCGGTCGCGCACGGCGGCGAGCTGCGTCTCGAAGGCCTCCCACACCGGCCGCCGCAGGCGCACGAAACGCGCGTAGTCCATCAGCCCTCCTCCGCCTGCAGCGCCTGCCGCAGCGCCGCCACCGGATCGCGGCGCGTGTCGACGCCGGCGAGCAGCTCGGGAGCATCGCGCCGGATGCGGTCGAGGATGCGGTCCGCCATCGCCCAGGTGCTCGCGGTATCCTCCAGCGTGCCCGCCCGGGCGAGAAAAGACTCCACCGCCGCCAGCTCGCGCGCTCCCCAGCCCAGCGGCACACGGCCCAGCACGGCAGCCGTTTCCCGCCGGCGATCGTGGACGACCAGCGTGCCTGCCAGGCGGTCGCCCAGGCGCCGCGACAGCGGGTCGATCGCCATCAGCGGCACGCCGAAGACGAGGTCCACGGTGCGCACCAGGTTGCGCGCCAGCAGGGCCCCCGCGCCCGGAGAGCCGCCTTCGGCCGTCACCACCCGCAACCCCAGGGCCATCTTGCCCGGGGTGCGGCCTCCGGTGCCGATCTCGAAACCCGCGAAGTAGCTCCAGTCGAGGAGGAAGATGCCGGCGATGAGGAAGACCGGCACCAGGCCAGGCCATAGGGCGCTGATGGCGAACGCGCCGAGCAACATCCAGAGAAACGCCAGGGCCATGACGATCAGATAGTCGAGGAACGCGGCGAGCGAGCGGCTGCCGACGCTCGCCACCGGCAGCTCGAGACGGATGTTGTCCAGCCCCAGGATGCTCTCGTGCCCCAGATCGGCCACCCGATGACCTCTCCTTCAATTCTGCAAGCGTATATCGGGAGAGTCCCTGAAAGGACCCAAAGGACAGCAAGGACTTCAAGGACTGGGCTCCTCGTCCTTGCTGTCCCTTCTGTCCTTGGCGTCCTTTTACCCCGGCGGCTCCCGCCGCTGCGCTTCGCCCGTCATCGGCACGAAGAGCACGGGCAGCACGCGCTTGCGGTCGAAGCCGCCGTCGCGGCGCCGGGTGATGACCCAGAGGTCCTGGTAGGCGCCGCCCACCGGGATGACCAGCTTGCCGCCCCGCTTGAGCTGCCGCAGCAGGGGGTCCGGAATGCTCGGCGGCGCGGCGGTGACGATGATGCCGTCGAAGGGAGCGGCGGACTGCCATCCCTGATACCCGTCGCCGATGCG
>DATBGJ010000371.1:0-16197 GCA_036558045.1 Thermoanaerobaculia bacterium | reverse complement strand
TTCGCGCGCGCCACGGTGGACCTCAAGGTGGTGCTCGACGAGCTCGGCCGCATCGCCGGCTTCTTCGTCGTGCCCGCAGAGAAGGAAGAGACGCCGGCGCCCGCGGATCCCGGACCGCCACCCTACGCCAAACCGGACGCCTTCCGCGAGCGCGAGGTGACCGTGGGCTCCGGCGAGTGGGCTGTCCCCGGCACGTTGGCGATGCCGGTGGGCCAGGGACCCTTTCCCGCCGTCGTGCTCGTCCACGGCTCGGGCCCGAACGACCGCGACGAGACCGTGGGCGCCGCCAAGCCGTTCCGCGATCTCGCCTGGGGTCTCGCCTCCCGCGGCATCGCCGTGCTGCGTTACGAGAAGCGCACCCGGCAGCATGCCGCGAAGATGGCCTCGATCGCGAATCCCACCGTCCAGCAGGAGACGATCGACGATGCCCTGGCCGCCGCGGCCCTGCTACGCGGAACAGAAGGCATCGATCCCGCCCGCATCTACGTCCTCGGCCACAGCCTGGGAGGGATGCTCGTGCCGCGCATCGGCAGGCAGGATCCGAAGATCGCGGGCTTCGTTGTCATGGCGGCACCCGCGCGGCCGCTCGAAGACCTGATCCTCGAGCAGGTCACCTACACCGCCGGCCTCGACGGCATCAACGACGCGCAGGAGCGGCGGCAGATCGAGGAGGTCCGCGGCGAGGTCGACAAGGTGAGGGCTCTCGCGCCGGGCGCGACCGGCAGCGTACTGGGCGTGCCCGCTTCGTACTGGCTCGACCTGCGGGGCTACAAGCCCGCGGACGCGGCGAAAGCGCTGAAGCAGCCGCTGCTGGTCCTATCTGGGGAGCGGGACTACCAGGTGATGCAGGTCGACTTCGAGGCCTGGAAGCGGGCGCTCGCGGGCCGGTCCGACGTCACCTTCAAGTCCTACCCCGGGCTCAACCACCTGTTCATCGCGGGCCAGGGCCCGTCTGGTCCGGCCGAGTACCAGCGGCCGGGCCATGTGGCGGAGGCGGTGGTGGCCGATATCGCGGCCTGGCTCCGGCGATAAATAGAGTTGCGGGCCGCGCGTTTCTTTATTTCAATTCGACGCGGGTGAACACTTCCAGCATCTCTTCCGCTGACGGCGGCCGCAGGACGTAACGCACCGCGAAATCTTCAGCCTGGGGATACGCCGTGTCCCGAACGCGCGCGGCGGCTGCCTCGAGATCGTACGGCGTATGCCGGAGTTGAACGTCCGGTCCCAGCAGGAGCCAATCCGCGCCGGATTCTCCGAACGGCATGCCGACGCTGCCGGCGTTCACGACGCGAGTCTTGCCGATCCGGCGGTCGAACTGCATGTGGGTATGGCCGCAGACGACGAGAGATGCGCCGAGCCCGTCGAAGATGGGCAGGAGACGGTCTTCGGGCGTCAAACGAGTGAAGCATTCGTTTTCATCGCGCGGCGTGGCATGGCAGAACAGCACCTCGCCCAAGCCGTCGATCTCGAGACGGAGCGTCTTCGGCCAGCCGGCGATCCATCGCTCGTCCTGAGCGCTGAGCTGCCGCGCCGTCCAGCGTATGGTCTCGCGGACCTGTTCCGGGACGCGAGGGTTCGCGCCCGCCCTCTCCGCCAGCACCGCGACCTCGCAGTTGCCGTGGATGAAGCGAACCGGAACGTCGAGGCCGCGCAGGCGTTCGAAGCATTCCTGCGGCATCGGGCCCGGCAGCACGTCGCCCCCGACCACGACGTGATCTACCGCTGCCTGGCGGATCTCTGCGAGCACGGCCTCCAGCGCGGGGAGGTTGCCGTGGATGTCATAGATCGCGGCGAGGCGCATTTCGTTCAACCTCTCGCAGCACCTCTTCCGTATGCTCGCCAAGCGCGGGCACCGATGCGACCGGTGCGGCCCGCTGGCCGTCGAAGAGGAACGGTGCCGCGACGGTCGGCAGAGGTCCGTAAATCCCGGCCGGCAGGTCCATCACCTGCCCGCGCCGCCGCGCCTTCCCGACGGCTTCTCCCACCGTCGCGAGCGGCCCCGCCGGCACGCGACAGGTTCGCATGGCGGCGTCCCAGTAGGCCACCGGATGAGCTGCGAAAATCTGGCCGAGCACCGTGTCCAACTCTCCGCGGTTCCGCACCCTCGCCCCGCTGTCTTGGAATCGTGGATCGTCCGCCAGCTCCGGCATCCCGATCGCGGCGCAGAAACGGCGCCAGAGGTCCTGGCTGCCGACGCCGACTATGAACCAGCCGTCCGCGGCGCGGAAGGCCTGGTAAGGCGCGAGGTTGGGATGCGCGGAGCCGAGCCGCGCGGGCTGGCGGCCGTCGGCGAGCCATGACTGCGCGGCGTAGGAGAGGAAGGCGGCGCCGGAATCCACCATGGAGACCTCGACACGGCGGCCGCGGCCGGTCGCCTGCCGTTCGTGCAGCGCGGCGAGCACCGCCGAGAGACCGTAGAGCGCCGAGAGGATGTCCACGATGGCGACTCCCACCCGCACCGGCTCGCCATCAGGAAAACCGGTGAGCGACATCAATCCGGACTCCGCCTGCAGCACCACGTCGTAGGCCGGCCGGTCCGCCTCCGCGCCGGCGGTGCCGTAGCCGCTGACCGTGCACTGCACGAGCCGCGGATGCTTGCGCGTGAAGCGGCCGCTGCGGAAGCCCAGCTTGCGCCATTCCGTGGGAAGGAAGTTCTCCACCAGCACGTCCGCGCCCGCGAGCAGACGCTCGAACGCCGCCCGCGCCTCCCGCCGCTTGAGGTCGAGCGCCACCGACCGCTTGTTGCGGTTGGCGGCGACGAAATAGGCGCTCACGCGCTGCGCTCCCTCGCCCACCCACGGCGGACCCCAGGCGCGCGTCTGGTCGCCGCCCTCGGGCTTCTCGATCTTCACCACGTCGGCGCCGAGATCGCCCAGCAGCATGGCGAGGTAGGGGCCCGCGAGGACGCGCGAAGCGTCGATCACGCGCAGGCCCGCGAGGGGGTGATGGGCGGGCATGGTAGCCGAGATCGTAGCAGGGGAGGTGCCCTGAGTTACCATTCCCGCCGTGCCCCTGGTCAACGACGTCCATTCCTGCCTCAACGAAACGCGGGTGGAGCGCATCGTGCCAGCCGCGTCGCTCGGCGCCGTGGTGCGCGCTGTGCGCGAAGCGCGCGAGGCGGGGCTGGCCTTGTCGATCGCCGGCTCGCGCCACGCCATGGGCGGCCAGCAATTCGGCACGGACACGCTGCTGCTCGACATGCGGCCATTGCGGCAGGTGCTCGCCTTCGATGCCGAGACCGGCCTCGTGGAATGCGGCGCCGGCATCGAGTGGCCGGAGCTGATCGACGGCTATCTCTCCTTGCAGCGCGCGGACGGCGCGGGCTGGGGCATCGCCCAGAAACAGACCGGCGCCGACCGGCTGACCGTCGGCGGCTCGATCTCCGTCAACGGCCACGGCCGCGGCCTCACCATGCGGCCGCTGATCGCCGACGTCGAGGCGCTCACGCTCGTGGACGCGGACGGGGAAGTGCGCCACTGCTCGCGCACTGAGGAGCCGGAACTCTTCTTCCTCACCGTGGGCGGCTACGGGCTCTTCGGCGTCGTCGCCTCGGTCGTCCTTCGTCTCGCGCCGCGGCGCAAGCTGGAGCGGATCGTCGAGCTGGGCAGGATCGGCGGCCTGATGGCGGCTTTCGAGGAGCGCATCCGCGGCGGCTTCCTCTACGGCGATTTCCAGTTTTCCATCGACTCGCGCTCGCCCGGCTTCCTCGACGAGGGGGTCTTCTCCTGCTACCGGCCGGTGGACCCGGAAACGCCCATCCCGGAAGGGCAGCGCGAGCTCTCGGACGAGGATTGGAAGGAGCTGCTCTGGCTCACCCACGCCGACAAGCAGCAGGCGTACGATCTCTACACGCGCCACTACCTCGCGACTTCGGGCCAGGTCTACTGGTCGGATATCCACCAGCTCACGCCCTACTTCGAGGCCTACCACGAGGAGATCGACCGCCGGACGGGCGCCGCGCATCCCTCGACGGAGATGATCGGCGAGCTCTACGTCCCCCGGCCGCGGTTGGCGGACTTCATGGCCGCGGCGGCGGAGGAGCTGCGCCGGCGCGGCTCCGACGTCATCTACGGCACGGTGAGGCTGATCGAGCGCGACGGCGAGAGCGTCCTCGCCTGGGCGCGGGAGCCCTGGGCCTGCATCGTCTTCAACCTCTGCGTGGAGCACACCCCGCAAGGCAAGGAGCGCGCGGCCGAGGCGTTCCGCGCGCTGACCGACCTCGCCATCGTGCGCGGCGGCAGCTATTTCCTCACCTATCACCGCTGGGCGCGCCGCGATCAGGTGGAAGCCTGCCATCCGAGGCTACAGGAATTCCTCGCGGCGAAACGGCGGCACGATCCAGAGGAGCGGTTTCAGAGCGATTGGTACCGCCACTACCGTGGAATGATGAATGGCGAATAGCTCATGCGCTCCCATCGCCCCAGCCAGACCGCCATCCTCATCGCGCGCTCGACGTATCTGCTGTCGCGCGATCCGCAGCTCTCGCGCCTCGTGCCGCTGGGCGCGGGCGAGGCGTGCCGGCGCTTTCTCGAAGCCGCGGGGATGTCGCCCGTGCAGCTCCGCCTGGCGGACCGGGCCTGGTTCCGTTCGCTCGCGCTGTTCTCGGAGCGCTTCGCCATCCCGGGCGTCTCGCTCCACTACGCCGCGCGCAAGCGCTGGCTGGAGGAGGCGGCGCGGCGGGCCCTCGCCGACGGCATCGCGCAGGTGGTGGTGCTTGGAGCGGGGCTCGATACGCTGGCGTTGCGCCTGCACCGCGAGCTCCCCGATGTGCTCTTCGTCGAGACCGATCATCCGGCGACGCAGGAGGTGAAGCGGCGGGCGCTGGCGCGCTGGGGCGAGCTGGACGCGAACCTGCAGCTCGCGCCGCTCGATCTCGCGCAGGCGCGGCCGGAGGAGGTGCTCGCCGCGTTGCCGGAGTACCGGCCGGAGGCGGACACGCTGTTCATCGCCGAGGGGCTCACAATGTATCTGCAGCCGCAGGAGATGGACGCCCTCTGCGCTTTCGTGCGGCAGCACGCCGGTCCCGGCAGCCGCTTCGCCTTCACTTTCATGGAACCCCAGGCGGATGGCAAGGTGAATTTCCCCTCCGCCACGCCCCTCGTCCGCCCGTGGCTCGCCCTGGTGGGGGAGCCCTTCACCTGGGGCGTGCGGCGGCAGGACCTGCCGCGCTACGTCGAAGAGCGCGGCTTCGCCCTCGCGGAGCTGGCCGGAGCGGAAGAGCTGCGGCAGCGCTATCTGGTGCCGGCCGGCTTGGCGGACCGGCGGCTGGCGGTGGGGGAGTATCTGGCGCTGGCGCGGCGGGCCTCTATGTGATGGGCGACGCGGACCCAGGCTCGGCGCGGAGCGGGAGCACTTACCGCAGCCCGTTGACGAGGTAGAGGACCGAGTGGATGCGGTTGAACGACTGGATACCGCTCGTGCCATCCGGGCTCAGCACGGAGGTCGAAGGAAAGACCACGCCAAGCCGCTCGGGAATCGCCAGGTCCTTCCAGAGCCGGCGCTCGCCGGTCGTCACGTCTCCCAGAATGATTTTCCAGGGCGGTTTGGTGTTAACCAGGAAAACCTCTCTGCCGTTTGAGTGCCAGCGCACGAACAGCTCCCAGGGCCAATACGCAGGCAGCTTTCGAAACGGCCCGCCCGCGAGAGGAGAGAGAAGCGCCTCCGGGCCTGTCGTGACGACCAGCCACTTGCCGTCGGGAGAGACCGGACTTTGCGCTAAGACTCCGCAGCCGACGCCCTGGGGACCGATCGGCTTGGGGCGGCCGCCGGTCACGCTGAGCTCATAGCAGCGGCTGGTTCCGCCGGGCTCCTCCCCGGTAAGCGCGAACCGCCGGCCATCAGGAAACCACCGGGCGTAGGAGACGGGGAACGGCAGGGGCAAGGATTTCGTCTCGCCTCCGAGATCGGTAGCGTAGAGGACGAGCCTGGCCGGCGGACCGTAGAGGAGAGCCGCCACCCATTTCCCGTCGGGGGAGAAGCCCTGCGCCGCCCCCTCTCCCAAGTTGACGGCGGGCGAGCCGTCGATCGGACGCAGATGGACGGAGTAGTTGGCGCCGCTCCCCACGCCCTGGTACGAGAGGAGGACCGTCCGGCCATCCGGAGAAATGTCCACGGGAAAGGAGCTTCCGATCCAGCCGATCTCGCGCATGCCCGCCTGTCCGGCCGACCAGGTAAACGCCTCCAGGTTCCATTCCGTCCGTTGGACGAGCGCCTCTCCCGTGCGGGAGATGTCGAGGATCTCCAGGTCGGACGGTACGTTGAAGAGCGTCCTTACCCTTCCCTGCAGGTCCACCGCATGGAGCCCGTAGGTCCAGTTGTCGTCCTTCGAAGCGGTGAACCAGATCTCCTCGCCACCGGGCGCCCAGGCGAGGCCGGTGATAGCCCACCAGCCATCCGAGAGGATCCGCTTCTTCCCTTCGAGATCTACGATCGCCACCGAGCCGCGGGTGTCCCCTTGGACGGGACGATCCAGGAAAGCGATGCGCTTTCCATCGGGAGAGAACCGCAACTCTCCCGCGCCGGTCATCTTGGAAAGCACACTGCCGATCGGGAATTCGAGGCTGCTGCCTCCTCCCGACCACCGCAGAACCGCGAGGCCGGAGCCGTCCGGAGCCCAATCCGCCGCCACCACGTCTCGCAGCAGCTTGCGAGGGCCGCCGCCGAGGAGTGGGACTCGTGCGAGGGTCCCCGGCAGGCCATTGGGCAGATTGGGATTGTCCTGCAGCAGGATTGCCATCTCGCCCTTCGAGGAGACCGACGCCAGCGCCCCCGGCTGCAGCACGATGGGCGAGGATAGGTCCTCGGACCGTGCCAGGAAGATCCGTGTCGGGTCCGTGCCGGCGCTGGCGTCGTAGACGAAGGATTTGCCGTCCGGCGTAAAGCGCGCGCGGGTCACCCCACTGGAGCCGACGCTGAAGGACCGGAAGGTGGTAAGGGGCGGTGGCGAGCGCCGGGCCAGGAGCCGCTCCGTCCAGGCGGTGGCGCCGGCAACCGCCAGAAAGACCACCGCGAGAAGGACGGCAGTCCGCCAGCGGTGGCGAGGCCGTGGAGGTGCCGATGTTGCCGCCGCCGGCGGCACCCCCGGCATCAGCGGCACTGGTGCTGCGAGCGTCGTGGCTGTCATGCCTGGCGCGCTGCCGCTGGCTCGGCGCACCGCGCGCAGATCGACCGGGATCTCGTCGACGTGCTGATAACGGTCGGCTGGATCTTTGGCCAGAGCTTTGAAGACGATGCGATCGAGCTCTAGAGGTACCCCAGTGCGCAGGGCCGTCATCGGTTCCGGGTCCACGAAGAGGAGCGCGTGCCCGATCGCGGCCGGACTGTCGCCCTGGAACGGCGGCCGGCCGGTGATCATTTCGTAGAGCACCACTCCCAACGCCCAAACGTCCGTGCGCCGATCCACCTCCTGGCCGCGGAGCTGCTCGGGCGACATGTAGCCCGAGGTGCCCATGGCGTGGCCGGCCTGCGTCAGCCGGGTCTGGCTAGCCAGCTTGGCCAGGCCGAAGTCGACGATCTTCACCTGTCCGCGGCTGACGAGGAGGTTGGCCGGCTTGACGTCGCGGTGGACGATCCCCTGGGCATGCGCGCGGGCCAGGCCGGCGGCGATCTGGCAGGCGCAGTCGATCGCCTCCTCGATCTTGAGCGGCCCGCGCTCCAGCCTGCTCTTCAGGGTCTCGCCGTCGTAGAAGGCCAGGCAGAGGAACAGATGCCCGTCGTCGGTCTCGCCGATCTCGTAGATGGCGCCGATGTTGGGATGGTCGAGCGCGGAGGCGGCTTTGGCCTCATGGATGAAGCGCTGGCGGGCCTCGGCGGAGTCGCCCAGGTGGGGAGAGAGGAACTTCAGCGCCGCGAAGCGGTCCAGGCGCAGGTCGCGCGCCTTGTAGACCACTCCCATGCCGCCGCCCCCGAGCTTTTCGAGGACCTCGTAATGGGAGACGGTTTTGCCGCTCCACGGTGGCTGCTCATCGGCCATGGCAACTTTCCCGCACTGCGCTGTCGCGTTTAGGTAATTATAACATGCGCCTCAGTCCCGTTCCGCACCGGCGACCAGGGGCGCGCTATGCTCCGCGCCGTGAAACGGAACATCGGCTACGGCCTGGCGGGCGGCGTGCTCATCGCGCTGCTCAAGGTCCTCGAGTACAAGCATTTCGTCCACGCCTATCCCACCGAGATCTACGGCGGATTGGTGGCGGTGATCTTCACCGGCCTGGGCCTCTATTTCGGCTTACGGTGGGCCCGCTCCCGGGAGGTGGTGGTGGTCAAGGAGGTGCGCGTCCCGGAGCGCGGACCTTTCGTGCTCGACGCCGGGAAGCTCAAGGAGCTCGGCATCACCCAGCGCGAGCACGAGATCCTCGGGCTGATCGCGGAGGGGCTGAGCAACCGCGAGATCGGCGAGCGGCTCTTCGTCTCCGAGAACACGGTGAAGACCCACTCCTCGCGCCTCTTCGACAAGCTGGGGGTCAACCGCCGGGTGCAGGCCGTGCAGAAGGGGCGGGAGCTCGGCCTGGTGCCGTGAACGGCCGCTCGGCGGGTCAACGAAAGTATGATTCCGCGGCTCCGGCCGGAAAATCACCCGAACGTAGGACGACAGGCGCGGCGGCGCGGCCCTAGGCTGCGGGCCAACATGGAGGAGGAAAGACAATGAAAAAGATCGTGCTTCGCTATGGGCTCGCGTCGGGCGCCGTCCTGGCGGCTCTGTCGGCGGTGTTGACGCCGCTGTGCATGAACAACGTCGACCACGGCGAGGTCCTCGGCTACAGCGCCATGGTCCTGTCGTTCCTGCTGGTCTTCTTCGGCGTGCGCTCGTACCGCGACAACGTCGCCGCCGGCGAGATCGGTTTCGGCAAGGCCGTCTGGGTGGGCCTGCTCATCACCCTGATCACCTGCGCGATCTACGTCATCGCCTGGGAGATCACCTATTACAACTTCTTCCCCGATTTCCTCGACCAGTACAGCGCCCACGTGCTCGCCAAGATGCAGACGGCCGGCGAGAGCGAGGCCGCCATCCGCGAGAAGACGGCCGAGCTGGCGAAGCTGGCGAAGCTCTACGCGAACCCCCTGTTCAACGTCGGCATCACCTTCATGGAGGCGTTCCCGGTCGGCCTCATCGTGACGCTCGTCTCCGCCGCGATCCTGCGCCGCCGCAAGCCCCGCCCGGACGCGCCGGCGTCCGCCGTGACGGCCTGACCGGCCGCCGTGACGGAGTTAGAGGCTCATGAATTTTTGCAAGAAGTCTCCCCGCTGCCCCGACGGTGTCCTGCGTACGACGCTTGGGATATTCGATCCGCGGCTCACCCCGCGGGCGGCTCCACGATGCGGTGGCGGATGGCGTAGCTCACCACCTGGGCGCGGTTGTTGAGGTGGAGCTTGTCGAGGATGTTGCGGATGTGGAACTTGACGGTGTTCTCGCTGACGCCGAGCTGCCTGGCCAGCCGGCGGTTGGAGGTGACGCCGTTGACCAGCAGCTCGAGCACTTCGCGCTCGCGCTCGGTGACGGCGTCGGGATCGTGCTGGACGGCCGGCGCCGCCGGCCGGGCGAACTCCTGCAGCAGCTTGCGCGCCAGCGCCGGCGTGAGGGCCGGCTCGCCGCGGTTGACGCCTTCGAGGAGGTTGAAGAAATCCTCGGTCTCCAGGTTCTTCAGCAGGTAGCCCTGCGCGCCGGACTTGATGGCCTCGAAGAGCTTGGAGTCCTCGTCGGACGCGGTGAGCACGACGACCTTGACCTCGGGCTGGTCGGCGCTGATCAGCCGGGTGGCGGCGAGGCCGTCCATCTCGGGCATGGAGAGGTCCATGAGGAGGACCTCCGGCTTGAGCCGGCGCGCCATCTCCACGGCCTCGCGGCCGTTCTTCGCCTCGCCGATCACCTCGAGGCCGCGCGCTTCCAGCAGGCTGCGCAGGCTGTCGCGGAAGAGGGCGTGGTCGTCGGCGATCAGGATCTTCATGGATGTCCGCGGATTCTATAGGAAGGCGGGGCGAGGGATCGTGCTACACTCGGCCCCTCCGAAGATGAATCCACGGTGAAGCCATGATCGTCGAGAAGCGCCGGCAGGACGGGTTCACCCTTCTCAACGTGGAAGGGGTGATCAAGCTCGGCGAGAGCGCGCAGTTCTTCGCGCAGACCCTGGAGCGCACCCTCTCCGACGACCGCGGCGACGTCATCATCGACTTCTCCAAGATCAATTTCATCGACTCCACGGGCATCGGCGAGCTGGTCGGCTATCTCGGCCGCTTCCGCAACTCCAAGCGCGAGCTCATCCTGGTCAATCCCTCGGAGCGCATCCGCAAGCTGCTGCAGGTGGCGCGCCTGAGCGAGCTGTTCCCCACCTACGACTCGGTGGACGCGGCGATCGCCGCGGGGCGCTAGAACCGCACATGCCGCGCGCCATCTCCCGACCGCGGGTCCTCGCGCTGCTGGCGCTGCCGCTGGCGCTCCTCGCCGGCTGTGCGGCGTTCCGCCGCGGCACCCGGCCGCCGTTCAAGAAGCTGAGCCCGCCGATCGCCTACGAGCTGATGCGGGACAGCCCCGAGATGCTGGTGCTCGACCTGCGATCGGCCAAGGAGTACAACGGTGAGACCGGCCACCTGCGCAGCGCGCAGAACATCCCGCTGGAGCGCCTGCCCTTCCGCCTGCTCGAGATCGGCCCTTACCGGGAGCAGACGATCCTGGTCTACTGCCGGGCCGACGACTGCGGGGAGAAGGGCATGGCCATCCTCATCGCCAGCGGCTTTCAGGACGCGGTGCTCATGGCGGGCGGCATCGACGCCTGGATCCGCGAGGGCTTCAAGACGGTGCTCCCCGACGAGCTGGCGAACCGGCCTCCGCAGCCGGCGGACGGCAAGGGTCCGGTGATGCCGAGACGCCCGGGCGAGGCCGCGCCCAAGCAGGAGGTGCCGGTGGCGCCGCCGCCACCGGACTCTCATCCCTGACCGTGCCCAGCCTCCTGCCGCAACGCCTCTGGTTGAGGCGCTCGCTCCTCGCCGTCCTCGCCGTCTTCCTCCTCGCCGTCGCGACGCGGGTCCTGCCGCGACAGCGGGCGCGGCCCGCCACCGGGCGCGCGCAATGGATCTGGAAAGCCATCGGCCGCAAGGACCACGATCCGACCGCCTTCTACGCCGTCCGCGACTTCGACCTGCCGGCGCCGCCCGCGCGCGCCCGGCTGCTGGTGACGGCGGACGAGGAGTACGTCCTCACCCTCAACGGCAAGCGCATCGGCGCCGGCGCCTACGAGCCGGGCGCGCTCCTCGACGTCTACGAGGTGGGACCGCTGCTGCTGCCGGGCGGCAACCGGCTGGTGGCCGAGCTGCGCAGCGGCCGCGGCGCCGGCGGCTTCCTCGCCAGCCTGCAGGACGCGGCGACGGGCCGGCAGCTCGTCGTCACGGACGAGCGATGGCGCACCTTCAACCGCCACGAGCTCGGACTGGTGCGCGGCTGGCTGCCCGCCGGCGGCGGCGAGCCGGTCCTCTGCTGGGGCTATCCGCCGGTCGGCCGGTGGGGGAGGCCGCGGCCGGGCCGGACGGCGCCGCTGCTCGCCCGCGGTCCCCTCCTGCCCGCCGCCGCGGCGCGCCCCCTGACGCTCGCTCTCGGCTCGCCGGAGAAGGGCCGGCCGCCGGGCTCCCCCGTGCTCTACGACTGGGGCCGCGAGGTGGAGGGCCGCCTGACGCTCGACGTGCGGCCCGGCAAGACGCTCGGCGCCGCCCTGCTGTTCACCGGCGCGTCGCCGCCGGACCCGCTGCGGGCGGAGCCGGCCGGCTCCGTGCTCATCCTGGCGGGCCGGCACGACTGGCTCGACGCCCGCCCGCGGCGTTTCCGCTACGTCCTGCTGGTGGGATTGGTGCGCCGGGCCGCGGCCGCGGTGCTGCCGGCGCCGGCGCGGCCGGTGCGCGCCGAGGTGATGCAGGTCTTCGGCCTGGCGGGGCCGCCCCTACGCACGCCGGTGGAGGACGAAGTCTGGAGCAAACTCCAGCGCTTCGCGGGCGTCGCCGGGCGGAAAGAACCCTAGCTCGCGCTTGGCCTCGGCCGCGTACTGCTCGGCCATCGCCGCGACCTCCTCGACGGTCCCCTCGGCGCGCACGAGATCGAGGATCTCCTGCGGCGCCGCGCGGTCGAAGCCGCGGTCCTCGAGCACCCATTCGATGCGCCGCCGCTGCGCCGCCGGCACGCGCGGCAGCAGCAGGAGGATGGGCAGCGTCATCTTGCCTTCCTTGAGGTCCGAGAGCACGGGCTTGCCGAGCTCGCTCTCGCGGGCCGTGAAGTCCAGCAGGTCGTCCACGAGCTGGAAGCAGATGCCGAGCGCCCGGCCGTAGCGGGCGAGCACCTGCCCGGCCTCCGGGCGCTGCGGCGGGATGAGCGCCGGGATCGAGCAGGCGGCGGCGAAGAGGTGCGCCGTCTTGCGGTCGATGATCTCGAAGTACTCGTCGACGGAGAGGTCCGGCGCCCCCAGGCGCTGCAGCGCCAGCAGCTCGCCCTCGGTCATCTTGAGCGTCGCGTGGCAGAGGCGCTGGATGATCTCCACCTTGCCGTGGGAGAGGGCCATCTGCATGGCCTTGGTGTAGATCCAGTCCCCCAGCAGCACCGTGAGGTTGTTCCCCCACAGTTGATTGAGCGTCGTCTGGCCGCGGCGCAGCAGCGCGTGGTCGATGACGTCGTCGTGGATCAGCGTCGCGGTGTGGATGAGCTCCACCACGGCCGCGTAGGTGATCTCCTCCTCGCCGTCGTGCCCCAGCAGGCGCGCGGCGAGCAGCAGCAGCGCCGGCCGCACCCGCTTGCCGCCGCCGCGGGCGATGTAGTCGCCCGCCTGCTGGATGAAGGGCACGTCCGAGGCCAGGTGATGGCGGAAGATCTCCTCCGTGGCGAGCAGCTTGCCGGCCACCAGGTCGACGAAGCGGCCGGCCAGCGCCGCGCGGGCGGCCCGCTCCTCGACGGCCGAGCGGGAGGTCGCCTGCGGATCGGCGAGCGGTTGGTTGCGCACGGGATTCATCAGCCGCGGACCGGGTCGAAGGGGACCACCTGCTCGAGGCGCCCGTCGCGGAAACGGTAGACCCGGCCGCTCTCGAAGTACCACCAGGAGGACTCCAGGTGGCCGGGATACTGGACGTTGCGGATGCGGTCCGGCTTGCCCATCTCCTGATAGACCTTGCGCTGGTCCTCGGTCTGGATGGAGGCGAGGAACTGCCGGAAGGCGTCGAGGAACTGCCGGTTCTCCACCGTCACCGCCACCACGGCGGGGCTGCCCGCCAGCACGCGGCGGGTGACGTCCTGGCGCGCCAGCTCCTCCAGGCGCTCGCCCGTGGGGGTGCGCACCGGCACGCCGACGACCACCTCGAAGTGGTTGAAGTAGCTGTCCCACGGCCACACCAGCGTGTACTGGCCCGCGGCGCTGGTGGTGGCGCTCACCCGGCGGACCTCCTTGTCCTCGGTCCGCCGCAACTGGCGCATGCTGAAGTAGGTGCGGGTGGCCTCGAAGGTGACGCGCACCTCCGGCAGCGGCTGCCCCTGAGCGTCGGCGACGACGCCGGTGATCTGCACGCGCTCGCCCTGGGCGTAGCGCGCCGCGACGGTGGGAGCGCTGGCGCCGAGCAGGCCGAGCAGCCAGAGCGAGACGAGGAGCTTGCTGGATTGGATGTTCACTGGGAGCGGTAGTTCGTAAAGGTGAGCGGAACGTCGAGGTCCATGGCCTTGAGCGCCGCGATGACCGTCTGCAGGTCGTCGCGGTTCTTGCCGGAGACGCGCACCGTGTCCCCCTGGATGGCGGCCTGGACCTTCAGCTTCTGCGATTTGATCTCGGCGACCAGCTTCCTGGCCGTCTCCTGGGGAATCCCCTGCTGCAGCGTGATCTTCTGCCGCGCCCGCCCGCCGCTCGCCGGCTCGACCTTGCCGTAGCGCAGCGACTTCAGGTTGACGCCGCGCTTGACCAGCTTCGACTGCAGCACGTCGCGCGCCTGCTGCACCGAGAAGTCGTCCGCCGCCTCGAGCGAGATCTCCTCGCCCTCCAGGCGCAGCACCGCCGCCGCCTTCTTCAGGTCGTAGCGGTTGGCGATCTCCTTCTCCGCCTGGTGCACGCCGTTGCGGACCTCCTGCAGGTCCACGTTGGAAACGACGTCGAACGAGTTCTCGGCGGCGGCCATGGGGGAGATTATATCTATGCCGTCCGTGCCCGTCCGTGTTTGTCCCTGTTCGTCCGTGTTCCCCCTACTGGCTCCCCTCCACCCAGCGGACGTTCGCCGGCGGCGAGAAGCTCGCCTGGCGTGAGAGCTCCTGGTAGCCGGTGATCTCGAAGCGGGTGAGGTTCCCCTCGTTGTCGTGGTAGGAGACCGCGACGATCCGCTGGCTGCCGGTATCGACGGTCAGCGTCGCGTCCTTCAGCTCGGCGAGCCGCTTCTCTTTCGGCGACAGCGCGATCTCGATGCGCCCGCCGTCGGCCGTCTTCGCCGTCGCCTGGTAGCGCTGCTTGAGCTCGTCGACGCCGAGCAGCAGCAGGTCGAGGCCCGGCTCGTTCTTGCGGTCCACGCGGTAGCGGTGGCCGGTGCGGTCGCCCTCGTTCCAGGCGTGGACGGTGCCGCCGCAGAGCAGGAAGCTCTTGGGGAAGGGATTGAGGTAGTCCCAGCGCATGCAGTCCGGCAGCGCCAGGGCCAGCCGTCCGGACTCCTTGTCGCCCGACGAGAACCCCGCCGCGATGAAGGTCTGGACGAAGCTCGCCCCCGTCGGCCCGGCTTCCACGAGGCTCCGCCGCACGTTGTTCAGCACCGTCCAGGGATCCGCCTCCTCGGCCGCCGCCGGCAGGGCTGCCAGCAGCGCGAGGGCGGTGAAGAAGGCAAGGTGGGGTCGTCTCATCGTGGTCTCCTCTACGGTCCCGTGGTTTCAACAAGGGGAGGGGAGGAATGTTTCCCTCCGTGCCCTCCTGCCCTTCGAAGCCTGGGAGAGAGGGCCGGGGAGGTGAGGGCTTCGGAGGGCAGGCCGGCGCGCTGTTACGGCACCACCATCAGCGCCGTCGGCACCTCCGGGTCCGCCAGCCGCAGGTAGAACCACCCGATCCCGGCGAGCCCCAGCATGAGCCCTGGCACCTCCACGCTGCCGAAGGTGCCGCAGGGCCAGGGGACCTTCTGCGCCTGGTAGGTCTCGATCCCCCGCCGGCCGACCTCCTCGGCGCGGCGCCGCCAGTCGGCGTTGCCGAGCACCCGCCAGCCCTCCAGGAGCGCGTCGGCGTTGCCGCCGAGACCGTGGCAGAGGCAGTAATTGGTCTGGCTCATCTCGGAGCCGCCCGCGAACACGTGGTCGAAGGTGCCGGCGAGGGCGGCCTCGGCTTCGGCGCGGCAGACCTCGTCGCCGGTGAGCTGCCACGCCCGCAGGCGCGACAGGCTGATGCCCGCCGCGCCGTGGCACCAGGCGGTCATGAAGGTGATCTCGTCGGTGGCCGGCACGCCCGAGAGCTCCGGGTCCCGCAGGTCCGGCCAGTTGCGGCGCTCCGCGTCGTACCAGTGACGCTCGTAGCGGAAGGCCTCGCCGGCCGCCTGGCGGAAGCGCTCCTGCCGCGAGACGTTCCACAGCTCCATCAGGCTCCAGCCCACCCCGCCGGCGCCGTGGGAGAAGCCGAGGAGATCCCCCTTCTGCTTCGAGCCCGGCGCGATCTCTCCCCACGACCAGCCGATGTCCGAGCGGTTCGCCTTGGCGATCAGGTGGTCGCCCAGGCGGACGGCGGCGTCGACGAAGGAGGCGGGACCGCCCAGGCCGCGGTGGGCGCGCAGCAGGAAGGGGATGGCTCCGGCCGGGCCGGCGAGCACGTCGAAGCCGGGGCCCGGCTCGCTCTCGGCGACGCGCCCGAGCAGCGCCAGCGCCGGCGCGCGCAGCGAGTCCTCGCCGAGGAGCGCCGCGGCTTCGAGCACCGCGCCGCCGATGCCGCTCCAGCCGGCCCAGCCGCCCAGGAGGGACGGCGGCTCCACGTCCTCGGCGCGCGCCAGGGCGTTGCGCAGCGCGCCGAGGGCCGTGCGCCGGAAGGCCCGCTCGCCGGTGGCGAGGTGGAGGCGGGCCAGGAAGTGGCCGATGCCGCTCGTGCCCGAGTAGGGCTCCGGTCCGTAAGCCCGATGCGTGTGCCGCCAGCGGCCGTCGAGCGCCTCCATGGAGAAGCCGGTCCAATTGCAGCGGCCGTCCGCCCACAGGGCGTCCCGGCAGATGCGCGCGCCCAGCGAGGCGGCGGTGGCGAG
>DATBGJ010000370.1:0-7763 GCA_036558045.1 Thermoanaerobaculia bacterium | reverse complement strand
TCCCCTGCTGCGATCATGGCCCTCTCGTTGGAGATGAAGAGGAGGTCAGGCTGGACGATGTCGTGAGGCGAGAGAACCACGTCCGTCGGAGCGAAGAAGAACTCTCCAAGAGGGTGCTGGCGGAGGAATTCCTCAAGTCGGAAGGCCAGACGCCGGGCGATCCTCTGATGCCGGAGAAACGGCGCGGCGCTCACGTAGTGCACCCCGTCGACGATCTCGTGGCGCTTCCCGTCGTCCGGGATTTGGAGATAGTCCTCGTAGGTGAGCTTCGGGGAAGAGTCGTGGGGAGCCATGCGGTCGCCTCCTCTGCCATCGTCATGGTAACACCACCGTTCGGAGCGGATCGCGGGCGGGAAATCCGCCGTTGCCCTATAAAGACGGAAAATCGCCGTCTCATCGCTCACCTTTTTTGCGCGATCCCGCCCCGATTCCCTGAAACCCTTGAGCTGGAAGGGTTTTGCGGCTAACCTTTGCGTCGTAGTTGAGAGCACAGCCGGTTCTGGAGGAGCGGGATGTTCTGTATCGAAGAGATCGTCGCGCGGGAGATCCTCGACTCGCGGGGGAATCCGACCCTGGAGGTGGACTGCGTTCTCGACGGCGGGGGCGGCGGCCGGGCGGCGGTGCCTTCCGGCGCGTCGACGGGCAGCCGCGAGGCGCTGGAGCTGCGCGACGGCGGCAAGCGCTACGGCGGCAAGGGCGTACGCAAGGCGATCGCCAACGTGAACGACGAGATCGCGCCGCGCCTGCACGGCATGGACGCGCGCGATCAGGCGCGCATCGACCGCGCGCTGATCGATCTCGACGGCACGCCGGACAAGAGCCGGCTGGGAGCCAACGCCATCCTCGGCGCCTCGCTCGCCGTGGCCCGCGCGGCGGCCGAGGCGAGCGGCCTGCCCCTCTACTCCTACGTGGGCGGGCCGGCCGCCATCGTGCTGCCGGTGCCGCTGCTCAACGTGCTCAACGGCGGCGCTCACGCCGACACCACGGTGGACATCCAGGAGTTCATGCTGGTGCCCATCGGCTTCGACCGCTTCGCCGAGGCGCTGCGCGCCGGCGCCGAGGTCTACCACGCGCTGAAGTCCGTGCTCAAGGAGAAGGGGCTGAGCACGGGCGTCGGCGACGAGGGAGGATTCGCTCCCAATCTCAAGAGCAACCGCGAGGCCCTGGACCTGCTCGTCCAGGCCATCGAGAAGGCCGGCTATACCGCGGGCAAACAGATCGCCCTGGCGCTCGACGTCGCCGCCAACGAGCTGGTGGAGAAGAAGAAGGGCAAGGGCCGCTACGCCCTGGCCGGCGAGGGACGCTCCGGGCTCACCAGCTCGGACCTCATCGCGCTCTACGGCGAATGGCTCGACGCCTATCCGCTGATCTCCATCGAGGACGGCCTCGCCGAGGACGACCGCGAGGGCTGGCGCGAGCTGACGGCGGAGCTCGGCAATCACGTGCAGCTCGTGGGCGATGACCTCTTCGTCACCAATCCGGCGATCCTCGCGCAGGGGATCGCCGACGGCCTCGCCAACGCCCTGCTGGTCAAGGTCAATCAGATCGGCACGCTCACCGAGACGCTGGAAGCGGTGGAGATGTCGAAGACGCACGCCTACGCCAACGTCATGAGTCACCGCTCGGGTGAGACGGAGGACACGACGATCGCCGACCTCGCCGTGGCCACGCGCTGCGGGCAGATCAAGACCGGCGCGCCGTGCCGCAGCGACCGCGTGGCCAAGTACAACCGCCTGCTGAGGATCGAAGAGGAGCTGGAGGGCGTGGGCGTCTATCCCGGCGCCGCCGCCTTCCCCCGCTGGTCATCGTGAGCCAAACCGAAGCTCCCGCCCGCAGCGATTCGTTCCGCCCGGTGCTGGGCGCGACGGTGCTGCTCGTGCTCGCTCTGCTGGCGATCGCTTCGCTGAAGAGCTCGCGCGACCTGGAGGCGGCGCGCGACCAGGAGCGGCTGCTGCAGGGCAGGATCGCGGAGACGCGCGCCCGCAGCGAGCGTCTGCGCGTGCGCATCGACCGCCTGCGCCACGATCCCGGCATGCTCGAGCGGCTGGCGCGCGAGGACCTCGGGATGGTGCGGCCGGGGGATGTGATCATCGAGCTGCCCCTCACCTCAACGGCGGCGGCGCCGGGCGCTCCTTCGGCGCCTTCGCCGGCACCTGCTTCTTCCGGTCCCCCCGGGCCAGGGTGAGCTTGAGCGCCGGCGGCGTGATGAGCGTCGTCACGATCACCATCACCACGACGGCGGCGAAGATCGGCGGCGAGACCACCCTCTCGCCGCGCAGCAGGAGCTGCGCGCCGATGCCGGCGAAGATCAGGCCGACCTCTCCCCGCGGCACCATGCCGACGGCCACCGAAAGGCGGTCGAGCCGCCGCTCCAGCACGCCGGCGGCGCAGATCATCTTGCCCAGGATCGCGGCGAGGCAGAGCAGCGCGGCGAAGCCCAGCACCTCGCCGCGGCCGAAGCTCGCGAGGTCCACCCGCACGCCCATGAGCACGAAGAAGACGGGTACCAGGAAGCCGGCGATCGGATGGATCAGCTCCTCGATCGAATGCTTGGTCCGCTCGCCGAGATCGCGGTACCTCACGCCGTCGAGGATGAGGCCGGCGGCGAACGCGCCGACGATGGTGGCGAGGCCGATGCGGTCCGCGAGGTAGGAGAGCAGGAAGCAGGCGGCGAGCGAGAGGGCGAGGAGCATGCCCTGGATGCGGAAGAAGCCGGCCAGCCGGAACGCCTTGCGCGAGAGCCAGCCGCCGAGGAGGAGGGCGCCGAGGAGAAACCCCAGCGCCTTGCCGACGATCGCGAGCGCCGCCAGCAGGTCGAGGCTGCGGCCGGTGTTGGCGGCGCTGATGATGCCCACCACCACCGAGAGGATGACGAGGCCGAGGACGTCGTCGATGACGGCCGCGCCGAGGATGATCTTCGACTCGCGGGCCGAGAGGTGGCCGAGGTCCGCCAGCACGCGCGCCGTGATGCCGACGCTGGTGGCGCAGAGGGTGGCGCCGATGAAGACGTGCACCAGCGTGTCCTCTTGCGGCAGCACCCACGCCGAGATCCCCCAGCCGAGCAGGAACGGCGCGATCACCCCGAGCACCGCCACCAGCAGGCTCGACCAGCCCACGGAGAGCATGTCCTTGACGTTCGACTCCAGACCGACCTGGAAGAGCAGCAGGATGACGCCGAGCTGGGCGAGGATCTCGATGCCGACCGAGGTGCGCAGGAACTCCAGCCCGCCGAAGCCGAAGAGCACCAGGTTGCCGATCGCCATGCCGAAGATGAGCTCGCCGAGCACCGCCGGCTGCTTGACGCGCTCGAAGAGCTCGCCGCCGAGCTTGGCGGCGCCCAGGATGATCACCAGCGCGAGCAGCACCGGCACCACGGGTCCGCCATGGCCGCCGTTCATCTCAACCGCCCCTCCAGAATCGGCACCGGCGCGGGCAGCAGCAGCGCCTCCCGCGCCGCTTCCAGCGCCGCCGCCTCGGGCATCAGGCCGATCACCTCGCATTCGAGGACCCGCGCGCCGAGGGCATCCGCCTCCTTCCACACCCGCGCCAGCGCGCGGAGGACCGAGGTGCGCCGGTGGTCGACCAGGTTCATGCTCACCTGGGCGTGGCCGCGGCTCGCCAGATAGACCCCCATGGCGCGCACCGCCGGCAGCCCGCCGCCGGACTCGCGGACCTTGCGCGCCACCGCGCGCGCCACGGCGACGTCGGGCGTGTCGAGCACGGCGTTGAAGGCGATGAGGAAGAAGCGGGCGCCGATCACCGTGACCCCGGCCGTCGGATGCACGCGCGGCGGGCCGAAATCCGGCGCCCAGGCGGGATCGGCGATCTTCTCGGCGAAGCCTTCGAAGCCGCCGCGCCGGATGTCGGCCAGCAACGTCCTCTCCGGCCGCCGCGCCGCGCGCTCGTAGAGGTAGGCGGGCAGCCCGAAGCGCTCCGCCACCTCGGACGCCAGCCTCTCGGCCGCCGCCACCGCCGCCTCCATATGCGTGTCGCCCAGGGGCACGAAGGGCACCACGTCCACGACGCCCACCCGGGGGTGGACCCCGTGGTGGCGCGTGAGGTCGATCTCGGCGAGCGCCGCCTCGTAGAGTGCGAGGAGCGCCGCGTGCAGGCCGTCGGCGTCGCCGGCGAGAGTCAGCACGGAACGGTTGTGATCGGGATCGGACGACACGTCGAGCAGCCGCACGCCGGGCGCCGCGGCCGCCGCGTCGGCCAACCGCGCCACCACGTCCAGCCGGCGGCCTTCGCTGACGTTGGGGACGCATTCGAGAGGCAGCACCGGGGCAGGATATAACGTGTTAGGATACGCGTCGGCCTTTTTCTAACCAAGCGATACCTGTCGAATCAACCCGCCGAGATGAGCTACTCCGGTAATTCCTCCCTGTCCTCCGAGGTCAAGCAGCGCATCCTCAGCACGTTCGACCAGACGGTGGAGCTGGCCCGGGAGGGGAACCGCCAGGAAGCGCTCCTCGGCTGCGACTTCGTGCTGCGCATGGACCCGCAGTTCCAGCCCGCCCACGTCCTCCAGGAGCGGCTCCGCTCCGGCGACGGACCGGTGCCGGTGGACGACCTGAAAGACGGGCCGGCGTCGGCGGACGATCCGTTCGGCGACCTGGACAACCTCAGCCTCGACCTGCCGGATCAGCTCCCCGGAGGCGACAGCGTCAGCTATCTCCAGGACGAGCTGCAGACCCTGCTCCAGCAGCGGCGCTTCCAGGATCTCCTCGCCGCCGCCGAGCGCGAGCAGAGCACCATCGCCCTGCACCCGGAGCTGCGGCGCATCGTCGGCGCCGCGCAGGAGCGGATGGAGGCGGAGCCGTACGTCCTCAAGTTCCTGGAAGGGGCGCGGCAGGCGCTGCAGACAGGCCAGGCGGAGGAAGCCGCCAAGCTGCTCGACAAGGCCCGTTCTCTCGATCCCGACCATCCGGGGCTCGCCGCGCTGGAGCGGCTGCAGGGCACGAGCGTAGCGCCCGCGCCCGCCTTCGAGCTCCCGTCGCCCGTGCCGCTGACGACGACGATGCCGGTGAGCACGGATTTCATGGTCGGCGACTCCGAGAGCGACCGCCGCATCCAGGAGCTGCTGAGCGAGGGGCAGACCGCCTTCGACGCCGGCGATCCGCAGAGCGCCATCGACGCCTGGTCGCGCATCTTCCTCATCGACATCGACCACCAGGAGGCGTCGCGGCGCATCGAGATGGCGCGCAAGCTCAAGGCCGAGAGCGAGCGCCAGGTCGAGGAGATCTTCCACGACGGCCTCTCGCGCCTGGAGGCGGGCGACACGGAGGGGGCCCGGCAGGCGTTCCGGCGGGTGCTCGAGCTGCAGCCCGGCTACTTCACGGCCCGCGAGTACCTCCAGCAGCTCGACGCCGGGACCGTACCCGTTCCGCCGCGCACGACGGGCGTGCGCGAAGCGCCGGCGGCGGCCGCGGAGCCGGCGCGGTCCGTTGCCGCCGGCGGAGCAGCCGCGAGCCAGGAGCTCAAGGAGGAGATCCTCGTGCCGCCGGAGCCCGGCGAGGAGCCGGCGCAGGAGCCGGCGCGGGCGGGCAAGCGGATGTCCGCGGCGCGCGACAGCGGTCGCGCCAGGCGCCTCTTCCTGATGATCGGCGGCGCCGTGCTCGTGCTGGCCCTCGCCGGAGCATGGTTCGCCTGGCGGAACTGGGGAAGCCTCTTCCCCAACTCGCAAGAAGAGACGCCGCCCCCCGCCTTGTCGCAGGATCCCATCGCGCGCGCCGAGCGCCTGCACAGGGCCGGCAAGACGCCGATCGCGCTGCGGCAGCTCCAGCGCATCCCGCCGGGTGCCCCGAACTACCAGCAGGCGCAGAAGCTGATCGCGCAGTGGAGCGGCGCCGCGGCCACGGGAACGCCGCCGCCCCAGCCGACGGCTCCCGCGACGCCCGCCGCTCCGGCGGCGGCCGGCCCCGAGTCGGAACACCGGCGGCTCCTGCTCGCGGCGGCGCGCGAGGCCTACGGGCAGGCCAGATACCTGAAGGCTCTGGGCGGGCTCGAGCAGGCGGGCAGGCTCGCCAAGCTCGAAGGCGACGACGCGCAACTCCTCACCAGCACCAAGCAGAAGCTGGCGCCGCTCGCCAACCAGATCGAGTACTTCCGCCAGCATGAATGGGAGTACATCCTGCGCGACCTGTGGATCAAGCACGACGCCAATCCGGAAGACCGCGACGTCACCCAGTTGCTCGTCGACTGCAACTACAACCTCGCGGTGCGCGATCTGCAGCGGAACGACGCCGCCAAGGCGCTGACCTGGCTCGACGACGCCGTCAAGCTCGAGCCGAACGATGCCGCGCTCCGGCGGCAGTACCTGTTCGCCCAGACCTACCGGGAGCGGCCCAAGGACCTGCTCTACAAGATCTACGTCAAATATCTGCCTTACCGCTGATGCGACGCCCGCAAAAGCCGGACGAGCCCTCCGGCGAGCCCCTGCTCTTCGATCTGCCGTTGAGCGGCCGCGACGAAGAGCCCCCCGCCGAGCCGGAGCGCAAGCGTCCGGCGCGGGAAAGCCGCGCGCCGGCGCCGCCCGAGCTGCCGCTGCCGCGACCGGTCCCGGTGCCCGTGCCCGAACGCCGGAGCGAAACCGCCGCGCCGGCGAGCGAGCGAGCGGGCCGCGGCAGCCGCTTCGCCGCCGGCCTGGCCGACCTCGTCGTCCACGCCGCCGTCGCCGTGGCGGCGCTCCTCGGCGTGCGCTGGCTGGGAGTGCGGCCGGCGCTCTCCGACTGGCCGGCGCTGGCCGTCTTCCTCCTCTCCTTCTCCTTCCTCTACACCGTCCTGCCGCTCGCCTTCTGGGGCTACACCCTGGGCATGGCCTGGGCCGGCATCACGGCGCGCAACCGCAGCGGCGAGCCGCTCACCTTCGACCAGACGGCCCGCCGCTGGCTCGGCGGCCTGCTGACGGCGGCGCTGCTCGGAATGCCGCTGCTCCTCACCGGCAGCCGGCGGTCGATGACGGATGTGATCAGCGGCTCGGCAACGTATCCTGAGAAGGATGAATAGCGAATGGCGAATAGCGAATGAAAGGGATTCAATTCGCTATTCTGAATTCGCCATTCGCCATTCTCCCTGCTCTCCACACCCCGATCCCCATCCAAGCATTCCCAACCGCCGTCGCCAGCGCGAACACCAACAGCGGCGAGCCTCCCGGCCAGAGCGCGGCGAGACCGCCGAGCTGGTAGAGGAGGCCGCAGACGCGGAGCGGCGGAAAGGCGAGGCCGCCGAGCATGTAGAAGGAGTGGCCCAAGAGGAGCAGCCAGAGCCCCGGGATGGCCCACGCGGCGTCCAGCCACACGAGCAGGGCGGAGAGCGCCAGCGCGATCAGCGACAGGTTCCCTTGCAGGCGGAGCACCCACGAGGCCAGGGTGCCGGCCGAGGAGCGGTGGCCGGCGCGCCGGATGGCGACCAGCTCGACCGCGCCGCCGAGCAGGATCACTCCCGACCAGGCGAAGAGGACGCCCGCCGGGCCGCCGAGCCGGTAGGCGAGCGGCGTCGCGAAGGCCGCGGCGGGGAGCAGCGCGGCCCAGGTGAACCAGGACCCCGGAGAGCGCAGGAACGGACGGCTGGCGGCGCGGAAGTGATCCCGCACCGGCTCGAGGTCGTCGTCGCCGGACGCCTCGGGGGTGAAGAGCGGCTCGTATTCGGAGGGCACGTCAGGCGGCGCGTCCTGTACCGTATTTCGCCAGCAGGTGCCGCTGCATCTCGGCGCCGCGCACGGCCCGCTGGCGCGCGGTGAACTCGGCGTCGGTGACCATCGGCAT
>DATBGJ010000369.1:0-2975 GCA_036558045.1 Thermoanaerobaculia bacterium | reverse complement strand
GGAGAGGTACTTGTCCGCGCTGTCGCACAGGATGGTGACGACCACGCCCTGCCGCAGCCCGGAGGCCACGTCGAGCGCCGCCGCCACGTTGGCGCCGGAGGAGACCCCCACCAGCAGGCCGGAGTCGCGGGCCAGCCGCTTGACCATCGCGTAGGCGCGCTCCGTCGGCATCTCCCGCGCCTCGTCCGCCAGCACCGGATCGTAGATCGGCGGCACGATGGCGGAGGCCATGTGCTTCATCCCCTCGAGCCCGTGGAACGGCGAGTCCGGCTCCACCGAGATCAGCCGCACCGCGGGAGCCCGCTCGCGTAGCCAGCGGCCGACACCCATGAAGGTGCCGCTGGTGCCGAGCCCGGTGACGAAGTGGGTGACGGCGCCCGCCGTCTGCTCCCAGATCTCGGGACCGGTGGTGCGGTAGTGGGACCGCCAGTTCTCGGGGTTCGAGTACTGATCGAGATAGGCCCAGCGTTCCGGCTCCGCGGCCACCAGGCGGCGCGCCTCCAGGATGGCGCCGTCGCTGCCCTGCAGCGGATCGGTGATGCGCAGCTCGGCGCCGTAGGCCCGGAGGATGCGCTTGCGCTCGACGCTGGCGCTGTCCGGCAGGCACAGCGTCACGGGAATCCCCCACGCCGCGCCGATCATGGCGTAGGCGATCCCCGTGTTGCCCGAGGTGGCGTCCAGCACCCGCCGGCCGGCCGCGAACAGCCCCCGCCGCTCGGCCTCCATCATCATCGCGAGCGCCGGCCGGTCCTTCACCGAGCCGCCGGGATTGGCGTACTCCGCCTTGCCGTAGAGCTTGACTTCGGACCTGCCGGTGAGCGCGGAGAGATCGATCAGCGGCGTGTTGCCGATCAGTTCCAGCAGGCCCGTCGGCCCGCTTCGCTCCACCCTCGGCGAAGGACTCTCCACGGTCGCGCGCATCGCCGGCTCAAGGTAGCAGACGGGGGGTGGGGTGTAAAGGTGACGGAGTTGGTCACAAACGCTCCACCGCCAACACCGTCCAATCATCCTCCAGCCCCGCCCCCGTCCGCGCGCGCACCCGTTCCAGAACGCCGTCCAGCCAGCCCAGCAAGGTCCCGCCGTCGTCCATCGTCATCAGACCGGCGAGCTCCGCGTAGCCGAGCGGCTCGCCCGCGGGCGTGGGAGCTTCGGCGAGACCGTCGGTGAGCATCAGCAGGCGGTCGCCGGGTTCGAGGCGGAGCTGCAGGGCCTCGTACGGCACTTCGCGGCGTGCGCCGAGAGGCAGGCGCGGTCCGGGGACGTCGAGCGGCCGCGGCGGCTCGCCGGGACGCAGCAGGTAAGGATCGGGAAGGCCGGCGTTGGCGAGCGTCAAGGCCCCCGAGGACGGATCGAAACGGGCGAAGGCGAGGGCCACGAACTCGCGGGCCGAGAGCTCGGCGGCGAGCACGCGGTTGAGCTCGCGCAGGGTCTCCTCGGCCGGCCGGTCCGCGGCGAGGAGCGGCAGCCGCGCCTTGGCCGAGGCCATGATGAGGCTCGCCGCCATGCCCTTGCCGGCGACGTCCGCCACCGTCAGGCCCACCGCGCCGTCGGCCAGCCGGAACACGTCGTAGAAGTCGCCGGCCACCACCCGCGCCGCGAGGTTGCGCGCCGCCACGCGGTAGCCCTCCCCCGCGAGCTCGGCCGGCGGCAGCAGGCGGCTCTGCAGATCGCGGGCGAGCTGCAACTCGCGCTCGGCAAACTCGGTCTCCTTGACGCGCGCGACGCTCTCGGCGAGCCGGTCCTGCAGTCCCTCGAAGGTGATGAAAGCGAAACCGATGGCGATAGCGAGGCCGGCCGTCGCGAGCACGTAAGGATAGGCCCCCGGACCTAACACGCTGACCCCCGGGAAAATCGCCTGCACGAGCAGTCCCGCGAGCACCCAAGCGCAGACGCCGCTGAAGAAAAGCTGGATCGCGTGGAAGACCGTCTTCCACATCCCCGTCAGCCGCTCCACACGGCGGTGGAGTAGCCAGCCCAGGAGGTTGGAGACGGCGTAGATCCCCAGCCCTATAAAGCCGCCGAAGAGGATGAACAGATGGCGCGCGGCGCGTTCCCCGGAGAGGGACATCAGCAAGCCGAGGCCGAGGCCAATCGCCAAGGAGAGGATGGTCTCGGCGAGCACCTTCCGTGGCGACAGATGAGGGAGGGAGGGATCGGGCATGTATCCTTATACGCTGGGCGGCATCTCAAGTTGAGAGGAATGCCATGCACGACACCCCCCACACCGGCACCGGCCGCATCCCTCCCGGCCAGTACGTCACCAACAAGTGGCCGGTGCTCACCTACGGCGAGACGCCGCGCATCGAGCCCGAGCGGTGGACGTTGCGCCTCTTCGGCCTCGTCGCCGGCGAGCGGACCTTCTCCTGGCGCGAATTCCAGGCCCTCCCCCGCGTCCGCGTCACCGCCGACTTCCACTGCGTCACCCGGTTCTCCACTCTCGACAATGGCTGGGGAGGGGTCTCGACGCGCGAGCTGCTCCGCCACGTCCAGGTGGATCCCGAAGCTTCGCACGTCCTGCTCCACTGCTACGGCGGCTACACCACCAACCTGCCGCTGGAGGATTTTCTCTCCGAGCACGCCCTCTTCGCCGACACCCACAACGGCCAGCCGCTGCCGGTCGATCACGGCGGCCCCGTGCGCCTGGTGGTGCCGCACCTCTACGCCTGGAAGAGCGCCAAATGGGTGAACGGCGTCGAGCTCCTGGCGGAAGATCATCGCGGCTTCTGGGAAGAGAACGGCTACCACACCTACGGCGATCCCTGGCGCGAGGAGCGCTTCAGCTCCCAGGAGACCCGCCAGGCCTACCAGGTCCGCAAGCGGGCGAAGGAGTTGGGGATCGTGCCGAAAGAGCCCGGCGCCTGAGCGCGCAGATCACGCCCCGGGCAGCATCGGCACCGGCACCACCAGGGAAGCCACGATCGAGGCCACGGTCAGGATCAGGCAGACCACCGCGAGCCCCACCTGATTGCCCGTCT
>DATBGJ010000368.1:0-7837 GCA_036558045.1 Thermoanaerobaculia bacterium | reverse complement strand
CGCGTTCGACAGTCGCCGTTGCCTTTCGACGGACGATGCCCGAGGGGCATCCTGTATAGAAAGGACACGGCACATGCTGAGGAGCAACCGGAGCTTCAAGTTCCCGGGAGGCCGCCTGCGCGCGGCCATAGGGTTAGCTGTACTCTTCGCCGTCACGGCGGCGCTGGCGCTGCCGGCGGGCGCCCACGGCCAAGCCTCGACGATCAACACCAACAAGAAGTGGAAGCCGCAAGGCCCTGGTCCCGCCGTCGACGGCCAGTCCGAGAACGCTTCTCCGAACAATTCGATCGTGGGGGCCATCCACACGGTCCTTGCGCATCCCACCAATCCCCAGATCCTCTACATCGGCTCCGTCAACGGCGGCGTCTGGAAGACGACGAACGCCCAGTCGAGCACGCCGAGCTGGAAGCCGCTCACCGACTCCATGCCGACCTCCTCCATCGGCGCGCTGGAGTTCGATACCACCGATGCGCAACGCAAGACGCTGTGGGCCGGCGTCGGCAAATACAGCTCGTTCGGCCGCCTCGGCGGCGACCGGGTCGGGCTGTACAAGTCGACGAACGAGGGTAACTCCTGGACGAACGTCACCGGCGGCGGCATCCTGCTGGGCAAGGACATCTCGGGCGTGGCGCCGCGCGGCAGCACCATCGTCATCTCGGTGGATACCGCGGACGCCTTCACCTTCGGCAACATCGGCATCTGGCGCAGCACCGACGGCGGCAACACCTTCACCCAGATCGCCGTCGGCAACGGCTCGGCGACCGGCCTGCCGGGCGGCGTCACGTTCGACCTGGCCGGCGACGCCGCGAACCCGGCGCGCCTCTTCACCAGCGTCCTCTTCGCCAATTCCCTCGGCGGCTTGAACGGTTTCTACCGCAGCACCAACACCGGGGCCAACTGGACGAAGGTGAGCAACGCGGCGATCGACGCGCTGCTCATCAGCGGCACCACCAACAACGTCGAGTTCGTCGTGCGCGGCAGCAACGTCTATGGCGCGATCTGTAACAGCGGGCGGCTGGCGGGCCTCTTCCGCTCTGGCGACGGCGGCACGACGTGGGCGGCGATGGACCGTCCGATGACCGGCCCCGCCAACGTCGGCATCCATCCCGGCGCCCAGTGCTCGATCCACCTGTCGATGGCGGCGGACCCGGTCTCCAACACCATCCTCTACATCGGCGGCGACCGCCAGCCGTCCGCCGGCGAGGAGGGCCTGCCGGGGTTCTTCCCCAACAGCATCGGCGCCGAGAACTTCTCCGGACGGCTGTTCCGCTGCGACGCGTCGCTGCCTTCGGGCAGCCAGTGCACGCCGGAAACCCACGTCGGCACGGCCTCGAACAGCTCGCCGCACGCCGACTCGCGGGAGATGACCTTCGACGCGGCGGGAAACCTGGTCGAGACCGACGACGGCGGCGTCTGGCGGCGCACCAGCCCCGGCAACGCGGCCGGCAATTGGTTCTCGATCGTCGGCGACCTGCAGGTCTCGGAGCAGCACGACGACTCGTACGACACGCTCGCCGACGTCGTCTTCGTGGGGACACAGGACAACGACGACCCGCACCAGAGCGCCAAGGACTCGCCGGACTGGTTCGTGCTGCTGAGCGGCGACGGCGGCGACACCGCGGTCGACAACCAGACCATGGGGCCCGGGACGTCGATCCGCTACGACAGCGCCCAGGGTCTGCAGGCGTTCGTCCGCACCTTCTGGGACGCGGGCAACAACCTCCTGGGATTCGTGTTCCCGGACCTCGCCCCGCTCGACGGCGCGCCGCCGTGCTCGGGCCAGTTCACGACGCCGGTGGAGATCAACGCGATCCAGCCGACGCGCCTGATCTTCGGCTGCGCGAACGGCACCTACGAGACCTACGACCAGGGGGACACGATCCGGCGCATCTCGACCGTGGTGATCAACGGCAGCGGCGTCGAGCCGGTTTCCTACGGCGGGCTCGGCAACCCCGACCTGCTGGTGGTGGGCTCCGGCGACCGCGTCTTCATGCGCACGGCCGCTCACCCGGCGCCCCTGACGCAGGTCCTCAGCTATCCCGGCACCGGCACCGGGAGAACGGTGCGCGACATCGTCATCGATCCCGACGATGGCAACGCCATCTTCCTCACCAACCTGAGCCAGGTATACAAGACGCTGGACGGCGGCGTTACCTGGACCGACGTCTCCGGCAACATCCAGTCCTTCGCGCCGATCGCCTTGCGCGCCATCGCCTACGTGCCGCGCAACGACGGCCCGGGCAACGACGCCCTGGTGGTGAGCACGTTCAACGGTATCTACGTGGCCCACAAGTCGACCGGGTTCACCGTGTGGGAGCCCCTCGTGAGGGACCTGCCGAAAGTGCCGATCCTCGACCTGGCCTACGACTCGCAGGAAGGCGTCCTGGTGGCCGGCACCCTCGGCCGGGGCGCCTGGAAGCTGAAGGTGACCGGGGCCGACTGAGGCTTCGCTTTCGCCTGCTCTTTGGCGCTTCCGGGGGAACCCTCCCCGGGAGCGCCGTTCTTCCGGTATCCTCCGCCTTCGGGTATCGCAAACGGGAAGGGGCGTCGATGAGCGCAGAGGACAACCGGGGTCTGGAAGGGGTCGTGGCGGCCACGACCCGGCTGAGCAGCGTGGATGGGGAAGCGGGCGAGCTGCTCCTCGCCGGCTTTCCGGTGGAGGAGATCGCGCCGCAGGCGAGCTTCGAGGAGATGGTCCACCTTCTGTGGACCGGCCGGCTGCCGAACGCAGGTGAGCTGGCGGAGCTGACGCGGAGCCTCGCCTCCCGGCGGGCCTTGCCGCGCGCGGTCACCGACCTGCTGTGGGAAGCGGCGGAACGCCGCCTGCCGGTCATGGACGCCTTGCGCATGGGCACGGCGGCGCTCAGCCTCGGCGCGGACGGGAAGGAAGACGCGCGGCAGGACGCGATGACGCTCGTGGCCGCATTTCCCACCATCGTGGCCACCTATTGGCGCCAGCTCCAAGGGAAGTCGCCCATCGAGCCGCGGGAGGACCTCGGCCACGCGGCGAGCTACCTCCACCTCCTCTTCGGCGAGGAGCCGCCGCCGGAGCGGGCGCGCGGCCTGGAGACCTATCTCAACACCGTCTCCGACCACGGCCTCAACGCCTCGACGTTCACCGCCCGGGTGATCGTCTCCACCCATTCCGATCTGGTCTCGGCGGTGACCGGCGCGGTGGGGGCGCTCAAGGGTCCTCTCCACGGCGGCGCGCCGGGACCGGCCCTCGACATGGTCTTCGAGATCGGCACGCCGGAGCGGGCGGAGGCGGTGCTGCGGGAGAAGCTGGACCGCGGCGAGCGGCTGATGGGCTTCGGCCACCGGGTCTACCGCGTGCGCGATCCGCGCGCGGACGTGCTGGGCCGGGCGGCGGAGCGGTTCTACCAGGAGGGCGGGGACAGGAAGCTTTACGATCTCGCCCGCTCCGTGGAGGCCACGGCCCTGCGGCTGCTGCGCGAGCGCAAGCCCGACCGCCGGCTCGACACCAACGTCGAGTTCTACACCGCCCTGCTGCTGCACGGCCTCGACCTGCCCACCGGGCTGTTCACGCCCACCTTCGCCGTCGGCCGCGTCGCCGGCTGGACGGCGCACGGCCTCGAGCAGCTCGCCACGGGTCGGCTGATCCGGCCGCAGTCGGAATACGTCGGCGAGCGGGGACGGCGGTGGATTCCTCTGCAGGAGCGGGGAAACTGAACCCGTTCAAAACCCTTGACGTTCGCCTCCTGACCGGCTAGGCTCTACTTGAACGCGTTCAAGTAGAGCCATGGAACCGAAAAAGACCTCCAAGGGCGAGCAGACCCGGGCGCAGATCCTGGAGGCCGCGCTCGACCTCTTCCGCGAGCGCGGTTACGAGCAGACCACCATGCGGGCCATCGCCGAAAAGGCGGGAGTGGCCGTAGGGAACGCCTACTACTACTTCGAGTCCAAGGAGCACCTGATCCAGGCGTTCTACGCCCGTACCCACGAGGAGCACATGGCCGCCAGCCGCGAAGTGCTCGACCAGGAGCGCGGCCTGCGGGAGCGCCTGCTGGGGGTCATGCGGGCCAAGCTCGACACCATCATGCCGTACCACCAGTTCGCGGGCGTGCTGTTCAAGACGGCGGCAAATCCGGCGAGCCCGCTCAATCCCTTCAGCGCGGAGTCGCTGCCGGTGCGCCGCCAGGCGACCGAGATCTTCGCCGAGGTGATCGCCGGCTCGGACACCCGCCTGACGCCGGAGCTGGCGGCCGAGCTGCCCAACGTCCTCTGGCTCTATCAGGCCGGCGTCATCCTCTACTGGATCCACGACAGCTCGCCGGGGTGCGCCAGGAGCTACCGCCTGATGGAGCGCTCGGTGAAGCTCGTGCTGCGGCTGATCTCGCTGTTCCAGTTCCCGCTGCTGCGGCCGTTCCTCAAGGAGCTGCTGACGATGGTGGCGGACCTGCGGTCGGAGCCGATGCCGGCGCCTTTGCCGGCGCAGACCGTAGAATAGGGCCGTGATCGACGTAGCGGCCCTTCTTGTCTCAGTCCTCCTCGCCGCGCAGAGCCTGCCCCCGGCCTCGCCTCCCCCTGCTCCGGTTCCCATCGAGCTCGCCGTTCAGATCCTCGATCCCAAGGGGGAGGTTCCCCACGCCGTGCAGGCGGGGGATCTCACGGTGGTCGAGGACGGCCAGGCGCACCAGGTCTCCGAGCTGGCGCCGCTCTCCAAGCCGTGGCGGATCGCCATCTACGTGGACCGCGTGCTCAGCAGCTCGCGGACGCTGCGCGCCGCCGCCGGCTCGCTCGCCGAGCGGTCGCAGGAGCTGGCGGCGCTCGGCACCGTCGAGGTGATCGTGGCCGAGCCGCAGCCGCGGGTGGTGCTGCCGGCCAGCCGCGACGCGCAGGCGATCGACGAGGCCCTCTCCAAGCTGTGGCTCGCCGGCGAGGGGCGGGACGACGTGCGCGTGCTGCGCCAGCGGTTCCGCGACGCCAAGGGGGACGAAGGGGAGGATCTCGCCGGCCGCGCCGAGGGAGCCGTCGAGGAGGAGGCGCGGCTGGTGCGCCGCCAGCAGGACGCCCTCGCCGAGTGGCTGGTGGCCCAGGAAGGCGGCGGTCCGCGAGCGCTGCTCCTGGTGACGGATGGGTTCGACACCGACCCGGCGCGGTTCTACAGGTCGGAATCCTCCGCGAAGGGCGCGCTGGAGAACGTGGCGCTGGAGACCGCGCGCACCGCCGCAGCGCTGGGCTGGACGGCCCTGCCGCTGCCCGTGGGCGACGAGGCTCTGCCGGACCTGCGGCGGTTCCGCAGCCGTCCTACTCCCCAGGTGCCGATCGGCGGCACGATCACGCTCGGCCGCAAGAAGCCGGAAGCGCCCAAGGAAGCTCAGCCGGCGCTTCCCGAGCTCCTGTCGCCTCACGAGCCTCTCCTCTGGCTCGCCGAGGCCAGCGGCGGGGAGGTCGTGTCGCAGGCGCAGAACCTGGCCCCGGCCCTTGCCCGCCTGCGCTCGCGCTTCCGGCTGCGCTACGAGGCGCCGCGGTCGCTCGACGGCCATCCCCACGCCGTCGAAGTGCGGACGCAGCGCGCCGATCTCACCGTGCGGGCGCGGCGGTGGGACGTGGCCGGCGTTCCCGAAGGGGTCGCCGTGGCGCGCGCCCGCCGGCTGCTCGACGGCGAGGAGGACGGCGGCGGCCTGGAGATCTCGGCGCGCATCCAGGCCGGCGCGCTCGATCTCCGTCTCGAATCGCCGGACGTGCCGGAGCCGATCCGCGTGACCGTCGCGGGCGCGGACGGCGGCGCGGCTGCGCACCGCGTCCTCACCAAGGCCGATCTCGCCGGCGCCGAGCCGGGCGTCTACCGCGTGCCCGTCCCGCTGGCGGCCGAGGAAGACGAGGCGGCGGTGATCGTCGAGCCGCTCGGCGGCCAGCCGTGGGGAGGTCAGGTGGTGACGCTCACGGCGCCGCCGGCGGCGGACGCGATCTCGGTCAGCCGGCCCGCCCTGCGGCTCGTACCGCCGCCGGGCAACGCGCTCGCCGGCAAGGTCCGCCTGCGGGTCAACGGCGGGGGAGAGAAGATCTCCCGCGTCGAGCTGCGGCTCGGCGAGCGGCAGGCCGGCGCGTGCGAGCAGCTCCCCTGCGAGGCCGAGGTGGACCTCGGCCGCCGCGTGCGGCCGCAGGTGCTGCAGGCCGTGGCCTACGATGCGGCCGGCAAAGAGCTGGCGCGCGACGCGGTGCGCATCAACGATGCGGACGAGGGCTTCCAGGTGCGCATCGTCGAGCCGGCGGTGCGCAAGGGGACCGGCCCGGTGGAGGTGGAGGCGGACGTGCGGCCCCCCGCCGGCAAACGGGTCGAACGCGTCGAGTTCTTCTGGAACGACGAGCTGGCGGGCACCGTCTACGCGCCGCCCTTCCGGCACCGGGTGACGGTGCCGCGCGGCCAGCCGGTCGGCTACCTGCGCGTCGCCGCCCGCCTGGACGACGGCTCCACGGCCGAGGACGCCGTGGCGTTGAACGCCTCGGACATCGCCGACCGCATCGACGTGCGGCTGATCGAGCTCGCCGTGGTGGTGACGGACGCCTCCGGCCGGCCGGTGCCGGGGCTGCCCAAGGAGGCTTTCACGGTGCGCCAGGACGGCCGCGCGCAGGAGATCGCCGCCTTCGAGAACGCCGGCGAGCTGCCGCTCACCCTGGCGCTCGCCATCGACTCCTCGGCGAGCATGTTCCTCAAGCTGCCGGACGTGAGCAAGGCGGTGGCCGCGCTGCTCGGCGACGGCCTCACCAGCCGCGACCGCGCGATGCTCATCGACTTCGACACCCAGCCGCGCCTGGTGAAGCCGGTGACGCGCGATCTCGACGCCGTCTCCTTCGCGCTGCGCGCCCTCACCGCGGACGGCGGCACGGCGCTGTGGGACGCCGTGAGCTTCTCGCTGGCGCAGCTCCGCGGCATCTCCGGCCGCAAGGCGCTGGTGATCTATTCGGACGGCATCGACGAGGGCGAGCGCTTCTCCTTCTCCGCCTGCCTCGCCGCCGCCCGCGAGAGCGGCATCCCGATCTATCTCATCGTCGCCAATCCGCGGGCGGAGCGCGGCGAGGACGGCGGCTTCCTCACCGAGCCCTCGGCGGTCAAGTTCAAGAAGCTCGCCGAGGCCGGGGGAGGGCAGGTCTACTTCATCCAGCCGAACCAGGACCTGACCGGTGTCTACCGGCAGATTCTCTCCGAGCTGCGCAGCCAGTACACTCTGGGCTTCTATCCCCAGGAGACGGCGTCCGTGGAGGGGTGGAGGAAGATCGAGGTGGAGGTGAAGGGCGAGAGGGGCCTCACGGCGCGCACGGTGAGCGGGCTGCCAGCGCGGCCGTAGCGTAAAAGAGGCGCCGACCTTGCAAGGAACGGCCGATATGAGAGAAGAAACCACCAACTCTGACCTCGATCCGCTCGCCCGCCGGGTGATCGCGATCATCGCCGAGAAGGGCGGCAGGCTCGCCTCGGCGATCGGGCTCGATACGACGTTCGAGGAGCTCGGCTTCGACTCGCTCGACGGCATCAATATCGTCTTCGCGCTCGAGGACAGCTTCTCGATCAGCATCCCGGACGCCGTCGCGCAGGAGATCACGAGCATCCGCATGGCGGTGGAGAAGCTGCGCCCTCTGGTGGAAGGCGTTCCCGCCTGATGCGGCGCGTCGTCGTCACGGGCCTCGGCGCCGTCTCGGCGCTGGGGGGCTCGGTGGACGAATTCCGGAAGGCGCTGGAGGAAGGCCGCTCGGGCATCGCTCCGATCGAGGGGTTCGACGTCGGCCAGCTCCGCTTCAAGACCGGCGCGCAGGTACGCGGCTTCGCGGCCGATGAGTTTTTCGACCGCAAGAGCTGTGAGCTGCTCGATCGCTTCGC
>DATBGJ010000367.1:0-6805 GCA_036558045.1 Thermoanaerobaculia bacterium | reverse complement strand
CGCGCGCCATGCGCTTCGTGCTGGTCGACGAGGCCCGGCGGCGGCTCGCCGGCAAGCGCGACGGCGTAGACACCCGGGCGGAGATCCCGGAGGACCGCGTCGATCCCAAGGAGCAATCTCCTGAAGACGTGCTGGCCGTTCATCAGGCCCTGGAGCGCCTGGCGAAGATCCAGCCCCGCTACGAGAAGCTGGTCGAGATGCGCTACTTCGCCGGTCTTTCCGTCGACGAAACGGCCGAGGCGCTCGGCGTGTCGCGGCCCACGGTGGTGCGCGACTGGCAGGCGGCGAGGACGTGGCTCTATGGCGAGCTCCACGCTTGAGGCGTCGCAGGACCTGCGGCGGGTGGGCGAGATCGTGCTCGCCGCGGCTGCGCTCGGTGCCGCTGAACGCGAGGACTATCTCGCGCAGGTGACGATGCGGGAGCCGGCCCTGCTCGCCGAGGCGCGGCGCCGGCTGGAGCTGGCCGCCCAGTTGCCCGAGAGCTTCCTCGCCGTGCCCGCCGCCGAGCTGCTGGAAGCCGCCAACCGGGCGCGGGAAGCCACCGGTGAAATCGACGTCGAGCCGGCGTTCGGCGCCGCGCGCTACGAGGTGGGAGAGGAGCTGGGCGCGGGAGGGATGGCGCGGGTCTGCAAGGCTTTCGACCGCCAGCTCCGCAGGCCGGTGGCGCTCAAGTTCCTGGACCGTTTCGAGCCCGTGGCCCGGCGCCGGTTCCTGCGCGAAGCCCAGGCCCAGGCCCGCGTGCGCCACGACAACGTATTGGAGGTCTACGAGACCGGCGAGATCGAAGAGCAACCGTTCATCGCCATGCGCTGGGTGGACGGGCCGACCCTACTCGCCATCCGCGGCGAGACCTCCCTGGAGCAGAAGGTCCGCCTTATCGCCCTGGTGGCCGAGGGCCTGCACGCCGCCCACCGCGAAGGGCTGATCCACCGCGACGTCAAGCCGTCGAACATCCTGGTGGAACGGACGGCGGACGGCGGCTGGAAGCCCTGGATCGCCGACTTCGGCATCGCCCAGTGGAGTGAAGGCCGGGCCGGCGGCGAGCTGGCGGGGACCCCCGCCTATCTGGCGCCGGAGCTGCTGCGCGGCGACGCGGTCCAGGTGGACCGCCGCGCCGACGTCTACGGCCTCGGCGTGACGCTCTACGAATTCCTCACCGGCGAAGCGCCGTTTCGCTCGGCAGATGTTGTGGAGTTGCTGCGGCAGACCAGGGAAGACCCTCCGACCCCGCCGCGCCAACTTTTGCCGTCGCTGCCCGCGGATCTCGAAGCCATCGTCCTCAAGTGCCTGGAGAAGGACCCCGAGGCGCGCTATCCCTCGGCGCGCGCCCTGGCCGAGGACCTCTGGCGCTTCCTCGACGGCGAGGTGGTAGAGGCCCATGCCGCCAGCCTCTCCTATCGCATCACCCGGTTCACCTTGCGTCACCGGCGGCTGCTCGCGGTCGCCGGCGTCGCGGCGGTGCTGCTGATGGCCGCCTTGACCGTGGCCGCGGTCCTGGGCGTCGCGGCGCGGGCGGCCAACCGGCGAGCGGAGCTGCGTCGCGGCCAGGCCGAGGACCTGATCGGCTTCATGCTGTCCGACCTGCGGGGAAAGCTCGATCCGCTCGGCAAGCTGGAGATCCTGGACGGCGTGGGCAAGCGAGCGATGCGGTACTTCGCCGCCGTGCCGCAGCGGGAGCTGTCGGACGAGGAGCTGGCGCGCCGTTCCCAGGCCCTGTATCAGATCGGTGACGTGCGCATCCGGCAGGGAAAGCTCTCCCAGGCCCTGGCGCCGCTTCAACAATCGCTCGTCCTTGCCCAGGCGTTGGCCGACCGCGATCCGAACCGTGAACGCCTGTTCGGGCTCGGGCAGAGCCATTTCTGGGTCGGCTACGTGCAATGGGAGCAAGGCGACCTCGCGGCGGCGCGACCACATTTCGAGACCTATCGGGATCTCTCCGAACGCTTGGTGCGAATGGATCCGCAACGCCTCCAGTACCGGATGGAGCTGGCCTACGCCTACAGCAATCTCGGTTCGTTGCAGCGGCAGGCGGCCGATCCGGCGCGAGCGTTGACGAGCTTTCGCCGGAGCCTGGCGCTCAAAGAGGATCTCGTCCGCAGGGACCCGGCCAACCAGGACTGGCGTTTCGAGCTCGCGGCGACCCACGATCTGATCGGCTACACCGCGATGGAGCTGGGCAGGCTTGCCGAGGCCAGGCACCACTTCGAAGCGAGCCTCGACTTGCGCCGGGCCCTGGTGGCGCAAGAGCCCGGAAACTTCAAGTTCCAGGATTTCCTGGGCACGAGCCACGACTCCCTGGCGTTCTGGTCGGAATCGCGGGGCCTTGTCGAGGAGGCGTTGGCCCACGCGCGGGTTTCAGGGCGGATCTTCGCGTCGCTGGTGGCCCACGATCCGGAGAACCAGCGCTGGCGTTGGAAGCTCGAGTCGAGCCGGAGGAAGGAGGGCCACCTCGAGGTGCTGCGCGGCGAGACCCGGAAGGGCCTGGCGCTTCTCGTTGCGGTCGCCGAGTCCGTGGCACGGCACGCCGGTCTGGATCCCACCGATCGCCGATGGCAGTCTCTGTCGGCCGCGGTGGGCATCGACCTGGGAACGGCCCTGGTGGAGGCCGGGAACGTGCACGAGGCGCGGCCGCACGCCGTGCAGGCGGTCGCGGAGCTCGAGAAGCTCTTGCAGCAGGAACCGCAGGACCGGGACACCCTCCGCTGGCTCGCCCGCGCCCTCCTCCTGCTCGGCAGGATCGAAAGGCGCCGCGGCAACGTCCCTGCGGCTTTCACCGCCTGGGAGAGAGCCCGGCAGATTCTCGCGCCCGCCGCTCTCTCGTCGCACGACCCGGAGATGCTGGATCCCTGGGCCTCCGTGTTGTTGCTGCTCGATCGCCAGGACGAGGCGCGCCCCGTCCTCGCGGCATTGCAGGCCGGCGGCTATCGCCAGCCCGAGCTCATGGCCCTTCGCCAAGCCGCGAGGATGGATGGCGCCACAGCCGAGGAATAACCCGCAAAAGGAGAGAAGAGATGGACCCGATTCAGATCAAGGTCGATGTCGCTCGACTCGGCGAGAGTTTAGCCATGGTGCTGCGTTCGCCTGATCCCCCCGACCCACGGTGCTTTGTTGATAAATACGTGAACGTTTACATCGAACCGCAGAAGGGGGGCGGCCAATTTCCCGTCTGCTTGCAGTTCGAAGCCAACCTTCCAATCACGCATGTGGGCTTCCTGCTTGAAGGCGAAAAAGGTCCTGTACCGCAATGCCACCGGAAGGGATCCTGCGGCGGCCCCTTCTGTTTGGAAAAGGATATCGACCCCAAGAGCAAGATCACTCCGCTGATTTGGAACGACGGTCCGGGTACCTATCCGCCGACTGAATATCATTTCATGCTCTGGTTCGAAAGCGGTAAGCCGACCGGCATCGATCCCCAGATCTACAACGAGGGGAGCGGTGCAGGGCCTCTCTGGTGGCGTTGGCTTCCCCGCCGGCTTCGGGCCTGGCTGCGGTCTCGGCGGCGGAGGTGAGCGATCAGGGCTACAGCGTTTTTGGTGTAACTACGCCAGCTTCGCCGCAGCGCCAACCTCAGGAGGATGGGGACCCGATACCCGTGAGCCCGCCGGCCTCAGATTCACCGGGAAACAGGAACTCCCGCATGTGGCGGTTCAGGGTCTGCTGCGCGGCGGGGTCCATGAAGTTCAGCCGCAGCTCGTTGATCACCATCACCTCGACCTTCTGCCACTCCGCCCAGCAGTCGGCGCAGACCTGCTGCTGGATCTCGGCGCCGAGCTTGCCGGGAAGCGGCTGCCGCGCGAGGGCGGGAGCCTCGGTGCGGCCGCAACGCGCGCATTGAACGGTCGCCATCAGCGCACCTCTCCCGGCAGCACGATGCGGCTCTCCGAGCGCTCGAGGATCTCCTTCGGCACCCGCACCAGGAGCACCAGGTCGCGGCTCTCGCGGCCGCCCTTCAGGCTCTTCACCACCTCGTCGGGCACGGCGAGCGTCACGTAGGCCGGGCGCTTCGGGTTCTGGCGGGCGCTGTCGGTGACGAGCTCCTCGATCGGCACCATCTCCACCCGGTCCGGGTATTTTTCGAGTGCGTAGCTCAAGGCTTTCAGGGGATTCTGCATGGGCGGATTCTACACTTGCAGCGCGCCCTGCTCGGCGAGCACCGACCGGAAGTAGGCGATGGTGCTCTCGAGCCCCTCCTCCAGCGAGACCTTCGGCTCCCAGCCGAGGCGTTGGCGGGCGAGGGCGATGTCCGGCTGCCGCGTCTGCGGATCGTCCACCGGCAGCGGCTTGAAGACGATCGGGCTGGCGCTGCCGACGGCGGCGCGGATGGTCTCGGCGAATTGGAGGATCGTCATCTCGTGCGGATTGCCGACGTTGCAGGGCTCGACGAGATCGCTCGTCAGCAGCCGCCAGATCCCCTCGATGAGGTCGTCCACGTAGCAGAAGGAGCGGGTCTGCCGGCCTTCGCCGAAGACGGTGAGCGGCTCGCCCAGCAGGGCCTGCTGGATGAAGGCCGGCACCACGCGGCCGTCGCGCGCCCGCATGCGCGGCCCGTAGGTGTTGAAGATGCGCACGATGCGCACGTCGAGGCCGTGGTAGCGGTGGTAGGCCATGGTCATCGCCTCGGCGAAGCGCTTCGCCTCGTCGTAGACGCCGCGCGGCCCCACCGGATTGACGTTCCCCCAGTAGGTCTCCTTCTGCGGGTGCTCCTTGGGATCGCCGTAGACCTCGGAGGTGGAGGCGAGGAGGAAGCGGGCGCTCTTGGCGCGCGCGAGGCCGAGGCTGTTGTGGGTGCCGAGGGAGCCCACCTTCAGGGTCTGGATGGGCAGCTCCAGATAATCGATGGGCGACGCCGGCGAGGCGAAGTGGAGGATGAAGTCGACCGGCCCCTCGACCGTGTACGGCTTCGAGACGTCGTGCTCCAGATACTCGAAACCCGGCCGCTGCCGCAGGTGGGCCACGTTCTCCAGGCGGCCGGTGATCAGGTTGTCGACGCAGACGACCTCGTGCCCCTCGGTGAGCAGGCGTTCGCAGAGATGGGAGCCGAGAAAGCCGGCGCCGCCGGTGATGACGGCGCGGCTCACGGGCGCCCTCCCGCGGAGCCGGCGGGCTGGGCTACCGCCTGGGGCCGGGCTTCCGGCACGCCCTCCGGCCGGCCGATGGAGATGTAGCGGAAACCGGCGGCTGCCATCTTCTCCGGCTCATAGAGGTTGCGCAGGTCGACGACCAGAGGCCGGCGGAGGAGCTGGTGCAGGCGGTCGAGCTCCAGCTTGCGGAACTGGTTCCACTCGGTGAGGATGACCAGGGCGTCCGCTCCCTCGGCCGCCTCGTAGGCGTTGTCGCAGAAGATCACGGCGGGGAACAAGGGCCGGCAGCCCGCCATGGCCTCGGGATCGAAGGCGCGCACCGTCGCTCCACGGTCGAGCAGACCCTGGACGATGGGCAACGCGGGGGATTCGCGGATGTCGTCCGTGTTGGGCTTGAAGGAGAGCCCGAGCACGGCGATGGTCTTGCCGGCGGTCGAGCCCAGGGCCTGCTCGATCTTGTCGATCATCCGTTTCTGGGTGACCTCGTTGACCTCGAGGACCGCCTCGATGATGCGGAAGCGCAGTCCCTGATCGCGGGCGATCTGGGCCGCGGCGCGGGTATCCTTGGGGAAGCAGGAGCCGCCGAAGCCGGGACCGGTGGAGAGGAACCGCGGGCCGATGCGGGTGTCGAGCCCCATGCCTTTCGCCACCACCTCGACGTTGGCGCCCCAGGCCTCGCAGATCTGCGCCACCTCGTTGATGAAGGAGATCTTGGTGGCGAGGAAGCCGTTGGAGGCGTACTTGATGAGCTCGGCCGTCTCGACGTCGGTGACGATGAAGGGCACGCCGGCCGCCGCCAACGGCGAATAGACGTCCTGCATCAGCTCGGCCGCCCGCGGGTCGCGGGTGCCGATGACGACCCGGTCGGGATACATGAAATCCTCGATGGCCGAGCCCTCGCGCAGGAACTCGGGATTGCTCACCACGGCGAAGCGGTACCTGCTGCCGGCCCCTTCCCGCACGGTCGCCTCGATCATCTGGCCGGTGCCGATGGGCACGGTGCTCTTGGTGACGATGACCTTGTAGCCGTTCAAGTGCTGGGCGATCGAGGAGGCGACCTCGCGAATGAAGGTGAGGTCGGCCGAGCCGTCCGGCTTCGGCGGCGTGCCGACGGCGATGAAGATGACCTGCGCTTCCTCGATGGCGGGCCCCAGCTCGGTCGAGAACCGCAGCCGCCCCTCCTCCATGTTCTTGCGCACCAGGGTCCCGAGACCGGGCTCATAGATCGGCACCCTGCCGCGGGAGAGGGCCTCCACCTTGGCGCTGTCCTTGTCCACCCCCACCACGTGCATGCCGAAGTCCGCCAGGCAGGCACCTGTGACCAGACCGACGTAACCGCTTCCGACGACGCAGATGTTCATGGTTGACCGGGCTCGCTGGGAAAGATTTCAGGCTCGGCGCGCACCGGCGCGCTCGCGGTACCAGGAGACGAAACGGCGCAGACCTTCCCGGATCGGGACCTGCGGTGAGTAACCCAGAAGCCGCGCCGCCTTGGACACGTCGGCGTAGGTGATGGGAACGTCTCCGGGTTGCGCTGGAAGATAGTCGATCCGCGGCTCGACGGCAAGCTCCCCGGCGATCCAGTGCACGAGATCGGAGAGCGACGTGGTGTCGGCGCCGCCGAGGTTGAGGATCTCGAAGCCGGGAGCGAGGTCCAGGGTCGCCACGAGACCGTCGACGATGTCGTCCACATAGGTGTAGTCCCGCCGGCTGCTGCCGTCGCC
>DATBGJ010000366.1:0-4453 GCA_036558045.1 Thermoanaerobaculia bacterium | reverse complement strand
TCGGGGACGCCGTGGTTCCTTTGGCGACCAGGAGGGGCTTGACGGTTGAATATGGCGAAAGCACTCCTCCTGCCATCTTGTCCGGCGGTGTCGTGCCGACGTACAACTTGTTGGGATCGAAGGAGAAGTCCTTCGCGCCTGTATCGGTATTCTGAATGGATAGGATTCTGTAGGCGACGAACAGACCGCTGCCGGCCAACGTATGAATGGGTACCGAGCCCCCTGGCGCAGGAGGCGCGTTGAATTCGCTGAAGACTGCGGACTCCTCGTATTCGATGACCACGGAGTAGTCGATGGGTTTGTCGCAGGCGCTCAGCCCCATGAGAGCCAGCACGGGAACGACGAGCGGCATTACCAGCTTTCTTGATGTGGCGATCATACGGATTCCCCTTTGTCTCGGTTAATAGAGGTGCCTGTGAGTGCGCCGACCCCGGCGCCCTGACATGCACCTAACCTATAGTTCGCGGGGGAGCTGGGCTTTCTGACAGCGGTGATTGGCTACCGCGGCTGCACCTTCAACACCACCGGCTGGTCGCGGTCGAGGTAGCCTCCGGGGAGAGCCGCGCCCCTGCCTTGGATGACGCGCTGGGAGCCGGCTCCCCAGAGCTCCAGGCTGAGGAGGACGAGCGCGATTCCTCCGAGAACCTGGAGCAGCCGGCGAGGAGGATCGATCGGGACCAGGGTCAAGCCGGCGGTGCGCTTCAGGAGCAGCGCGCCGATCCAGACCAGGTCCGCCGCCGTGAGCGTCAGCCAGAAGGGGAGCAGGACGAGCCCCTGGCGGACGTAGCCGAAGAAGAGACCGGTGGTGATCATGCCGGCCGCGGTGAGGAGGAGGACGAGGACCGCCCAGCGCCGCGGCGCTCCCGGCGTCGCCGCGCAGACGAGGAGCCCGAGCACGGCGAACGGCAGGGCCACGGCGTAGCCGGCCGCGGAATCGGGCGTGAAGACGTCCACCGGCCGGCGCACGCCGTTCAGGCCGCCGGGCCAATCCCATTGCGTCCAGCCGAGCTTCCAGGCGGAGAAGAAGAGCGACCACTTGCGAAGCAGGAGGCGGCCGAAGTCTCCAGGGTTCTCACGGATCCAGCGCCAGGCCATGCGGCCGCCGTGCAGGATGAACTCCAGGTGCTGCGGATCCTTCAAATCCAGCACCGGAGATTGCGAACGGGAGGAGAGGTAAGCGCGCGAGAAGGTGCCGTCCGCCTGCGGGTTGTTGGCGAGCGCGAGGTTGATCGGCCCGTAGAGGGTGAGCGGCACGAAGCGCGGCAGCGGCTCGGCGAGCTGGCCCGCGAGACTCTCGTTCATCGCCGACATGCGCACGGCGTTGCGCACCGTCCACGGCGCCACCGCGAGCACCCAGCCGAGCGCGACGAGGAGCCAGGGCCGCAGCTCCGCCACGCTGCGCTCGCGGAACCAGGAGATCAGGCCGACCGCCACGAGGATCACCGCGATCAGCACCGCCTCGGCACGGACGAGCGCCAGGAAGCCGAGGAGGAGCCCCAGGCCCCCGGCGGTCTTCCAGCCGCCCTGCCTGGCCTCCGGCGCGGCCAGCGGATGCGCGAAGCGCCGGGTCCAGAGAAGAAGGCAGAGCAGGAGGACGGTCAGATAGGTGCCCTCGGTCACCGGCGCGACGCCGATCACGGCGAGGCCGAAGCTCCAGGCGCAGAGCAGCGAGGCGGCGAGCGCCACCGTGCGGCCCAGATAAGGCTTGACCAGCAGGTAGAGCAGGCCCACCGGCAAGCTGCCGATGAGGGCGATCACCACCTTGATGGCGACGTAAGGAATCCGCGGCGTCACCGGATCGGCGCCGACCAGCGTATAGACGGCGGCCAGCACCCAGGCGAAGCCGGGCGGGTGAAAGGGGATCCCGTTGTCGTAGAGCTTGCCGGTGAGGAGCGCCCTGGCGTACTCGAAGAAGGCTTCGCCGTCGCCTTCGTAGAAGACGGTGTAGGGCCATTTCCAGTCGAAGCTCGAGCGCAGGAAGGCCAGCCGGTGCACCCAGGCGAGGAGCGTCAGGCCGAGGAACCACCAGCGGTCGGTCCGCCGGGGTTGTCGCGCGACGGTCTTGCCCGCCTTGCGCTGGGCTTCGCGCCGCCGGCTCCTGGCCTTGCTCATTCGGAGGAAGATAGCAAACAGGAAGGGGCGGCCACGCAGGGCCGCCCCTACAGACAAGAAATCTACTGCGTGCAGGTCGGGCGGCTGCCGCAGGCGATGCCGTGGGCGTTGAAGGCTACCTCTCCTCTCTTTCCGGACAGCCTCGTGTCTGTCCTTCCATTGCCCGCGAGGGCTATGAAAGAGAAAGTGCGAGGAGAGGGTCGTGGCGAGCCGTGGCCGGTTCGCCCGACCTACTCGATGACCACGTCCTTGAGGTCCTCCTCCGGCTCGGGGATCTGGATCTCCAGGCCTTCGAGGGCCTCGACGAGAACGGTGGCGACCACCAGGTTGCGGTACCACTTCTTGTTGGCCGGCACGACGTACCAGGGAGCGTGCTTCTGGCTGGTGCGCGAGAGGGCCTCCTCGTAGGCCGCCATGTAGTCCGGCCAGAGGCGGCGGTCGTCGAGGTCTCCGCGGCGGAACTTCCAGCGCTTGGCGGGATCGTCGAGCCGGGCCTGCAGGCGCTCCTTCTGCTCGTCCTTGTCGATGTGGAGGAAGAACTTGAGGATGACGGTGCCGGTATCGGCGAGCAGGCGCTCGAAGTCGTTGATCTGATCGTAGCGGGCACGCCAGACCCCGGGGGGCGCCAGGCGCTTGACGCGCACGGCGAGCACGTCCTCATAGTGGCTGCGGTTGAAGACGACCATCTCGCCGCGCCCCGGCACCCTGGGATGGACCCGCCAGAGGAAGTCGTGGTCCAGCTCCTCCGGGGTCGGCGCCTTGAAGCTGGCCACCCGTACGCCGAGCGGATTCACACCCTCGAAGACGTGGCGGATGGTGCCGTCCTTGCCGCTGGTGTCCATGCCTTGGAGGACGATGAGCGCCTTGTGCTTGTGCTCGGCCCACAGCGCCTCCTGCAATTCGTCGAGCCGCGCGGAAAGCTCGCGCAGGCGCTCCTCGGCTTTCTTCTTGCTTCCCTTGAACGCAGCGGTCGAGTTGGGATCGAAGCTCGCCAGATCGACTTTGGTGCCGGGCTTGACGCGGTAGCGCTTCATGGCAACGAGATGACGGATCGGACGGATCGCTCAGGAATCGGCTCACCGTGCTCCTTCCGGTCGGCGATCACACGCAAGGCGAGGTTTTCGGCATGGGCGACGGCTTCATCCCGGGAAGCGCCATAGGCCAGGACGCCGGGGAGCTCCGGTATTTCGACGCTCCACCGCCCGTCCGATTCTCGATCGATCTCCATGGTCATACGCACCAATGGAGACTAGCACGGGAATCGTCCTGTCCTCCCGTCTGTTATTCCAGTTGAATCGAAGAGAGGAGGAATCCAGTGTCCGAGGGAATCATTCGCACCTGCTCCGCCTGCGGGAAGAAGAACCGGATCCTCTATGCGAGATTGGGGGAGCAGGCCCGTTGTGGCTCCTGCGGCACGGCGCTGCCGGCCGTCTCCGAGCCGCTGGCCATCGACCAGGAAAGCGAGTTGTCGGGCGTGCTCCGCGAGTCCGGCGTGCCCGTGCTGGTGGACTTCTGGGCGCCGTGGTGCGGCCCTTGCCGCATGGTGGCGCCGGAGATCGCCAAGGTGGCGGAGCGCAACGCCGGCCGGCTGCTCGTCGTCAAGGTCAACACCGACGTGGACCCGGCCGTCGGCGCGGCGCGCAACATCCAGTCCATCCCCACGATGGCCGTGTTCCAGGGCGGCCGCGAGGTCGCGCGCACCAGCGGCGCCCGGCCGGCGGCGGCCATCGAGAGCTTCGTCAACCAGGCGGTCGGCGTGGCGGCGTAGCTACTTCTTCTGATACTCCGCCAGCGTCTTCTCGCTCTCGAAGTAGAGGACCTTGCCGTCCGGCAGGGCCGCGATCACGGCCTTCGCCTTGTCCACCTTCTTGCCGGTGACGGGATCGACGGCCGTGCGCGCGGCGGCGTCCTTGGCCAGGCGTTCCTTGCACATCTCGCAGCAGCCGTAATAGGTCTTCCCCTCGACGGCGATGGGGATCTGGTCCTTCTCGAAGAGCTGGTTGTTGACCATGCACACCTTCTTGGCCTCGACCACCTTGAGGACCGGCTTGGCGGTTTCGTCGCCTGCGAGGGCGAAGGCGGCCACCGTCAGCGCCAGGACGCCGAGGACGAGGGTGAGGAGCAGCTTTCTCGATCTGGGCATTTCTCGTCTCCTTTCGAGGTTGAATGGGGTGCCCGCCGGTCCGGGGGGAGACAGGAAGGTCCGTCGCTGATATCCTCTAGCCCGCTTTCGCGCGCGGAGGGATCCACTGCCGCCGAGGGGACTCCCCTTGAGAACAGGCCCGCAAGGCCGATCATTTCATAGTACATGGAGGGTCTGGTGACCGAAAACATCGTCGAG
>DATBGJ010000365.1:0-18789 GCA_036558045.1 Thermoanaerobaculia bacterium | reverse complement strand
TCGCCGGGTTGACGCTGTTCTGGGGTCTCCGGTTCCTCACGCAGCAATTCATCTATGACCGCAGCCATTGGCGCGGCAACCGGCGAAACACGATTCTCCACATCCTGGCGAGCCTGCTATGGGCTTATCTGACCGCCGTCTTCGGGTGGGGATGGTGGCAGCAGGTGATGGCTGGATAAACTCAAATGGTGCGCAAGATCAGTATTCTCACGGCAATACTCGCTGCTCTCTTCGCTTCCCTTCCCGCCGGCGCCCAGGACGACGCGCCGATCCAGGACAACTCCTTTCTCATCGAGGAGGCCTACAACCAGGAATCGGGCGTGGTGCAGCACATCAACGCCTTCGCCCGCGACGAAGACAGCGGCGACTGGGTCTACACCTTCACCCAGGAGTGGCCGCTCGGCGGGCAGCGGCACCAGATCAGCTACACGATCCCGTGGCTGCGCTTCGCGGACGGCGGCTCGGGCGTGGGCGACGTCGCGGTCAACTATCGCCTGCAGCTCGTCGGCAGCGGCGAGACTCCGGTCGCCTTCGCGCCGCGCCTGAGCGTGATCCTGCCTACGGGCGACAAAGAGAAAGGCCGGGGCGCGGGCGCCGCCGGCTTCCAGGTCAATCTGCCGTTGAGCGTCGCCCTCGCAGACCGCTTCATGACCCACGTCAATCTCGGCGCGACCTACACGCCGAAGGCCCGGAATCCCGTTGGGGACGAGGCAGACGTCACGGCCTACAACTTCGGCCAGAGCTTCATCTGGCTGGCGCGCCCGAAGATGAACCTCATGCTGGAGCTCGTCTATGTCAGCGGCGAGGAGATCACCGGGCCGGGGGCCACGGAGCAGAGCGACAGCTTCTTCATCAGCCCCGGCCTGCGCTGGGCGTACGATCTACCGGGCGGCCTGCAGATCGTGCCCGGCATCGCCGTTCCTCTCGGCGCCGGACCCAGCTCGGGCGAGCGCCAGATCTTCCTATACCTGAGTTTCGAGCACCCCTTCCGCCGCACCGGCGGTTGAGGGAGGAGCCACGCTGGCTTCGACGATGGCGGAGCGCAGCATCGAGAGCGCGGCGTAGAGCACCACGCAGACGACCAGCCACCGCATCGCGCCGAGGGGCAGCGACTTCACGATGAAGGCGGCGATCAGCACGGCCGGAACGCCGCCGAGCGCGAGGCCGAGCGTCGTGCGCAGGCCATAGCGTCCGCCCTGGATGAACTTGGCGCTGCCCACCGGCATGAGGAAGGCGCAGGAGCCCATCATGATCGGGAAGGCGGCCTTCAGGTTCATCCCCAACAGGCTCACCAGGATCATGCAAGGACCATAGAGCCCGACGCCGACCTCCATCAGCGCGCCGAGAGCGAAGTTGCCGGCGAAGCCCGCGCCGAGCCTCCAGCCGGCGAGGCCTTCCGTATTGCCGCTCGGCGGGGTCACTGCGAAGATCTGCAGCAGGAAGATCGTCGCCGCCGCGAGCAGCGCCAGGCCCATACCGATCTGGATCTTGCGCCGCGACGCCTTCGCCACGAACCCCGCTCCGAGCCACGAGCCCAGGCAGGCGGCCACGATCATCAGCACGAGCGTGGTCATGTCGACCTTGACGATGGCGATGAAGATGTAAGCCTGGGCGAGAGTGGCGAGCGTGTGCCCGACGTTCAAGGTACCCGGGATCTTCTCGTCGGGGACCAGTCTCCGCAGCTTGAGGATGGCCGTCGTGGGCGCGAACGAGCCGATCCCCAGGGTGTCGAAGAAGCTGGTGACGAAGCCGAGCGCCGTCTCGAAGAAAGTGGGCTTGACCTCCCGGCCGCCGGCGCGGGCGCGCAGCACGGCCCGCGCCAGGACGGCGACATAGAGCGCGCCGAAGACGCCGAGGGCAAGGAAAAGGGCGAGCTTCACTGGCAAGATCTTAACCCGGTTCATCCGAAACCGCGCCGCCCTCGTAGAGCCTCCAGACAGCGGCGATCGCCCGGTGACCTGCCGCGAGGAGAGCGCCATGAAATTCATCGTGACCTTTGAGTTCAATCCACAGGGACGGAACGAGTCCATCGCGCGGTTTTTGGCGACCGGAGGCCCCACTCCGGCCGGCACCACGCTCCTGGGGCGCTGGACGGCCGCGGACTTCAGTGGCGGTTTCGTCCTGGTGGAGAGCGACGACGTCAAGTCGCTGACGGAGTTCGCGCTGGGATGGACGGATCAGATCGTGCTGAAGACCATCCCGGTGATCGAGGACGCCGAGCTCGGCGGTCTGCTGCAGCGCCTCTTCCCCCGGTAGCGCCGCGCGCAACGCCCCTCGGCCCCGACGGCGCCGAGGGGCGCTCGCCTTCCCGTCGTCCAGCGCGGCAGTCCTCTCCGGCCCCATTTTCGGTAAGAATAGGCCGCCCCGATCGTCGTGGCGCAACCGACATCCTCAGGGTCCATGCAGAGTCCATGGGAGAGACTATGACCGACTACGTAGAGTCGCTGATGGCGGAGGTAAAGGCGAAGAACCCCGCGGAGCCCGAGTTCCACCAGGCCGTACAGGAGGTGGCCGAGTCGCTGACCCTCGTCCTCGACCGCCACCCCGAGTACCGGCACAACAAGATCCTCGAGCGCCTCCTCGAGCCGGAGCGGGTCATCATGTTCCGCGTCCCCTGGCAGGACGACCGGGGGGAGATCCACGTCAACCGCGGCTTCCGCATCGAGATGAACAGCGCCATCGGACCCTACAAGGGAGGGCTGCGCTTCCATCCTTCCGTCAACCTCGGCATCCTCAAGTTCCTCGCCTTCGAACAGGTGTTCAAGAACTCGCTCACCACGCTGCCCATGGGCGGCGGCAAGGGCGGCTCCGATTTCGACCCCAAGGGCAAGAGCGACCACGAGGTGATGCGGTTCTGCCAGAGCTTCATGAGCGAGCTCTGCCGCCATATCGGACCCGACACGGACGTGCCGGCGGGCGACATCGGCGTCGGCGGCCGGGAGATCGGCTTCCTCTTCGGCCAATACAAGCGGCTGCGCAACGAGTTCACCGGGGTGCTCACCGGCAAGGGATTGAACTGGGGAGGCTCGCTGATCCGTACCGAAGCCACCGGCTACGGCTGCGTCTACTTCGCCCAGGAGATGCTGGCCACGCGCGGCCAGACGCTGGAGGACAAGACCTGTCTCGTCTCGGGCAGCGGCAACGCGGCCCAGTTCACGGCGGAGAAGCTGCTCCAGCTCGGCGCCAGGCCCGTCACCCTCTCCGACTCGAACGGCTACATCTACGACGAGCACGGCATCGACCGCGAGCGGCTGGACTTCGTCATGGACCTGAAGAACGTCCGCCGGGGCCGCATCAAAGAGTACGCCGAGAAGTTCCCGTCGGCGGTCTACACCGACATCGATCCCAAGGCGGACCACAATCCGCTGTGGGACCACAAGGCCGACTGCGCCTTCCCCAGCGCGACGCAGAACGAGATCAACGGCAAGGACGCCGCGAACCTGCTGCGCAACGGCGTCTACGTGGTGGGCGAGGCGGCGAACATGCCGACCACGCTGGAGGGCGTCCATCAGTTCGTGGACGCCAAGATCCTCTACGCCCCCGGCAAGGCCGCCAACGCCGGCGGCGTCGCCACCTCGGGTCTGGAGATGGCGCAGAACAGCATGCGCTACGGCTGGACGCGGGAGGAGGTGGACAACCGCCTGCGTATCATCATGAAGAGCATCCACCAGGCCTGTGTACAGACGGCGGAGCGCTTCGGCACGCCCGGCAACTACGTCAACGGCGCCAACATCGCCGGTTTCCTCAAGGTGGCCGACGCGATGCTGGATCAAGGGCTGGTGTAGACGGCGTTCAGTGCGCCGGCACGATCTCCATGACGTGGCTCACCGAGGGCGTCGGCAGCGGCGCCACCGGCACCCTCTGGTAGGTGTGCGTGTCGTAGAGGAGAATCTCGCCGGGAAGCTGGAACAACGGATGGTACTGGCTGGAGCCGCTGGGCGGTATGAGATTGGCGCCCGGGATGAGCCCCGCGAATAACAGCACCTGGCTGGTGAGAGCGGTCGGCGGCAGCGGTCCGGGGCTGATCGAGACGAACGCCTTGTCATCGAGAATGGCGACGCCGGCGACGTAGTGGCCGAGGTGGATGACGTGCACCACCTCGTCCGTGCTCACGTCGACGACGGCGACGGTGCCGTCACCGGAGTTCGGGAACCACATCTGTGTTCCGTCGCTCGTGAACACGGCGTCGATCGGCACGGAGCCGACGCAGAAGGTCTTCACGTAGCGCGGCCTGGACCGGTCGCGTACGTCGACGACGTGCACGGTCCCCGCCGAGTTGAACAACTGGACGTAGGCCTTCGTATCGTCGGGTGAGGCATAGACTTTCAGCGGCACCCCCACGAGAGTGAAGGGAAGATTGGCGGTCCCGATCACCTGCCCCGTTGCGGCCGACCGACTCGCGAACGTCATCGCCGACAGGGAAAAGCCGGTGGGCAGGGTGGTCAGGTTGACGCTGTACAACGTCTCCCCGTCGCGGCTGACCGTAAAGGTGTTGGCCATGAACGGGAACGTGCGGACGACCTCTCCCGTGTGCGTGTCGATGGCTTGGACGTGGCCCTCGGGAAGGTTCGAGATCCAGAAGAGCTCGCCGTCGTGCTGGATGGGAGTGCCGCGGTCGCCCCACGTTCCCGACAGCCGGATGAGCTGCGTCACCTCCAGCGTGGCCACGTCGATCACCGTCACGTACGGGCTCTGTCCGTCGACGACGAAGACCTTCGAACCGTCCGGCGTCGCATGGGCGCAGCACGGTCCCCGCGCCTCCGCGCCGATGTACTTGACCAGTTCTCCGGTGTCCACGTCGAACACCGTGACGATGTTGCTCGCGAACGAGGGGGCGAAGAGGTAGGACCTCCCAGGCCCGTCCGATGCTCCCGCCGCGGACGCCAACCCCAGCGCCGCGACGACCACAGTCCCGACAACCGACACGCTCCGTCGAAGCATCATCGTTACCTCCAGTGAACTGCGGTGTGGCGATCCAACAAATAAGTATACACCCCGCTCGGGCAGGGGAGATCGGCCGGGGAGACGGCCCGCCGTGCTAGCCTTTCCTCGAGGTCCCCCCATGTCCACCCCCCAACCCGCCCGCTTCCACGACTACCAGGACCTGATGCGCTACCGCATCCTGCACATCCTGCTGGTGGCGACGCCGTACGAGCGCTTCGTGCTGGAGGAGGCGGGCGAGCTCAGCGAGCGGGTTCAAGGGGAGTTCCGCAATCTGGACGTCCATTACGCGCCGGGCCTCACCGGCGTCTCCAGCGGCAAAGAGGCGCTCGAGCTCGTCGAGCGCGAGGAGAGCATCAACCTCGTCATCGCGACACCCCGCGTGAAGGACATGAGCCCGGAGCGGCTGGCCCTGCAGCTTCAGGGAGTGCGTGACATTCCCGTCGTCCTCCTGGCCTGGGATCCGGCCGAGCTCAACGGCTACGCGCCCCGCGACGGCTCGCCCATCGAGCGGACGTTCCTCTGGCAGGGGGACGCCCGCATCCTGCAGGCCATCGTCAAGTCGGTGGAGGACTGGCGCAACGCCGAGCACGACAGCCGCTCGGTGGGCGTGCAGGTGATCCTGCTCATCGAGGACAACGTCCGCCAGTACTCCTCGTTCCTGCCGTCCATGTACTCGGAGCTGCTGGAGCACTCGCAGCGGGTGATCGCCGAGGGGCTCAACCTGTCGCAGAAGATCCTGCGCATGCGGGCGCGGCCGAAGGTCCTCCTCTGCACCACCTTCGAGGAAGCGCTGAGCGCCTTCCAAGCCTTCGCCGGCGACGTGCTCGGCATCATCTCGGACGTGGAGTTCCCGTTCAAACCCGGCAGCAAGCCGACGCTGGAGGCGGGGCTGCGCTTCGCGGAGACCGTGCGCGCCAGCTACCAGGACATTCCGATCGTCCTCCACTCCTCGAAACCCGAGAACGCCAAGCTGGCCCGCCAGGTGCGCGCCGAGTTCCTGCTCAAGGGCAATCCTCACCTGCTCGAGGACCTGCGCAAGGTGATGGTGCAGGACTTCTGCTTCGGGCCTTTCGTCTTCCGCCGCGAGAACGAGGAGCTCGTAGACCAGGCGGACGACCTGCGCAGCCTGGAGGCGAAGCTGCACACCCTGCCGGTGGATTCGCTGCTCTACCACGGCCGGCGGAACCACTTCTCCCGCTGGTTGAAGGCGCGCACGGAGTTCGCCCTCGCCCACGCCCTGCGGCCGCGCCAACTGGAGGACTACGGCAACGAGCCGGAGAAGCTGCGCGCGGATTTGATCCAGGCCATCGCCGACTACCGCTTCGAGCGCGATCAGACGGTGGTGGCGGATTTCGACCGCGCCACCTTCGACCTCGGCAGCGACTTCTATCGCCTCGGCGGCGGCTCGCTGGGCGGCAAGGCGCGCGGGCTCGCCTTCGTGCGCCGGCTGATCTCGACGCACGGGCTGCGCCGGCGCTTCCCCGGCGTGCGCATCGCCATCCCGACCACGGCGGTGCTGGGCACGGACGTCTTCGACTTCTTCCTCGACGCCAACGGCCTGCGCTCGTTCGCCATCGATTGCGAGGACGACGAGGAGCTCTGGCACCGCTTCCGCGACACGCCCTTCCCGGAGGAGGCGGAGCGGGATCTGACGGCGTTCCTCGAGCGGGTGCGGCAGCCGCTCGCCGTGCGTTCCTCCAGCCTGCTGGAAGACTCGCTCTACCAGCCGTTCACCGGCGTCTACGACACGCTGATGGTGCGCAACAACGCCTGGAGCGTGGCCGAGCGCGTGGCGCAGGCCGAGCTGGCGATCAAGCGCGTCTGGGTCTCCGCCTTCTCGCAGCACACCAAGGCCTACTTCCACGCCACGGCGTTCCGCCTGGAGGAGGAGAAGATGGCGGTGATGCTGCAGGCGATCGTCGGCGCCGCCCACGGCCCGCGCTTCTACCCCGACCTCTCCGGCGTGGCGCGCTCGCACAACTTCTACCCTTCGCCGCCGATGACGGCCGAGGACGGCATCGCCGCCGTGGCCCTGGGGCTCGGCCGCGCCATCGTCGAGGGCGGCGCCTGCCTGCGCTTCTGCCCGCGCTACCCTCTCCACGTGCCGCAGCTCTCGTCCGTGGCCGAGGCCCTGGAGAGCACGCAGCGGGAGTTCTGGGCCCTGCGCCTGACCGGCGACGACGGGCTCGCCATGCGCGAGGAAGCTTTCGGGCTCGACGCCGCCGAGGCGGACGGCACCCTGGGCCGCGCCGGCTCCACCTACTCGCCGGAGAACGACGTCATCTACGACGGTCTCGCGCGCGCCGGCACGCGCCTGGTCACCTTCGCGCCCATCCTCAAGCAGGGCGTCTTCCCGCTGGCGGAGATCCTGCGCACCCTGCTCGCGGCCGGGCAGGAAGGCGTGGGGGCGCCGGTGGAGATCGAGTTCGCCGTCAATCTCGACGTGCCGCGCGGCGAGCCGCGGGAGTTCGGCTTCCTGCAGGTGCGCCCGCTGGCCCTGGCGCGGGAGTCGGAGGCGATCGAGCTCGGCGAGGTGGACGCGGGCGCCGTCCTGTGCGCCAGCCAGCGGGTGCTCGGCAACGGCCGGCTGGAAGGCATCCGCGATCTCGTGGTGGTGGACTTCCAGCGCTTCGAGCGCGCCCGCAGCCGGGAAGCGGCGATGGAGATCGCCCGGCTCAACGGCAGGCTGCTCGCCGCCGCGAGGCCTTACGTCCTCATCGGCGTCGGGCGGTGGGGCTCGCGCGATCCCTGGCTCGGCATCCCGGTGACCTGGGACCAGGTGGCGGGGGCGAAGGTCATCGTCGAAGCGGGGCTCCGCGACTTCAAGGTGACGCCCTCGCAGGGCAGCCACTTCTTCCAGAACCTGACCTCGTTCAACGTCGGCTACTTCACCGTCGACTCCGAGGACGGCAAGGGCCGCATCGATTGGGACTGGCTGGAAGCGCAGCCTCGCGATAGCGAAGAGGCCCACGTCCGGCACCTGCGCCTGGCCGCGCCGCTGCTGATCAAGATGAACGGTACGAAGGGCGAAGGAGTGATCCTCAAGCCGGGAAGATCTGCCTGAGCAGCGCGATGTTGTCGCGGTGCCCGGTGAGGCGCGCCGTGACCTTGCCGCGCATGGGATAGCCGAGCAGATAGAGGTCGCCGATGATGTCGAGGATCTTGTGGCGGGCGAACTCGTCCGGGAAGCGCAGCTCGGTGTTGATCACCTCGTCCTCGCCCACCAGGATGAAGTTGTCGAGCCGGCCGCCGGAGCCGAGGCCCAGCTCGTTCATCATCCTGAGGTCCTTCATGAAGCCGAAGGTGCGGGCCGGCGCGATCTCCCGCTTGTACGCCTCCGCCGAGGTGAGCGCGAACTCGTAGGACTGCTCGCCCACCGGCGGCGGATAGCGCAGCAGATAGGAGACCGAGAAGCCGTCCGCCGGCTCGATCGCCAGCAGCTTCTCGCCGTTGCCGTTCACCTCGTAGCGGCGGTCGACGACCACCTCCCGCTGCGGCTCGTCCTGCTCGGCCACGCCGATCTCCTCCAGCAGCTTGCAGAACTCGAGGGCCGAGCCGTCGAGCACCGGGATCTCGCCGTGCACCTTGATCAGCAGGTTGCCGATGCCGTAGGCGTGGAGCGCCGAGAGGAGGTGCTCGACGGTGCGGATGCTCTCGCCGTCGTCCGCCAGCGTGGTGGCGTAGTCGGTGTCCGCGACGGCGCGCACGTGGGCCGGGATCTCGACGCCGGTGGGCAGCGTCACGAAATGGATGCCGCTGTTCTCGGGCAACGGCTGGAGCGCCATGCCGGTGCGCTGGCCTGAATGGAGGCCGAGGCCGTAGACCACCTTGGACCGCCGGATCGTGCGCTGGCGCCGGCCGGTCTCGGCGAGGAGCGGCAGGGGCGGGGGAGCCGCGAGCTGACGCTCGCTCTCGATGCGGCCGGACGTGTGGTCCGGCGCGGCGTCGATGACGCCAAGCTGAAAGGAGCGCCGGAAGGCGAGAGCTCCGGCCGCCGCGTCCACCGCCCGTTTGTAGGAGAGCGGCTTCTCCAGGTAGTCGTAGGCGCCCATCTTGATCGCCTTGACGGCGGTGGCCGTGGTGCCGTGCCCCGACATCATGACGACGGCGGCCGAAGGGTCCGCCGCGCGCAGCGCCTGCAAGGTCTCCAGGCCGTCGCGGTCGGCCAGCCAGATGTCCAGGAAGACGACGGCCGGGTGCTTCTCCTCGTAGAGGGCCAGGGCCTCCTCGCCGCTGGTGGTGGCGAGGGTCGCGTAACCCTCGTCGGAGAGGATGCCTCCCAGCGTGGCGAGGATCCCCGGCTCGTCGTCGACGATCAGGATCAGCTCAGACATGAAACTCCCCGGGCATCGGCGCGTAAGGATAGCAGGAACTCAAGAGCTCACGGGCACCTAGAAAGGACCCCGCCATGACACAACAGAACCTTCTCCTCTGCCGTACCTTCGCGCAGAAGATGATCAACGAGCGTGACCTGTCTTCAGCTCCCCAGTTCATCGCCGCCGGCTCCATCCACCACGAATTCGGCGACATGCCGCCCGAATTCCAGGGTGGACCGCGGGCCATGGCGCAGTTCCTCAACCTCTACCTGCGCGCGTTTCCGGACCTCCGGCTGACCTTCGAGGACGCGCTCGCCGACCGCGACCGGGTGGTGACCCGCTGGCACCTGGAAGGCACCCACAACGGCCCGCTGATGGGCATCGCGCCGTCCGGCCGCCGGATCAGCATCGAGGGCATCCGCATCGACCGCATCGAGAACGGCAGGATCGCGGAGAGCTGGATGCAGATGGACACCATGGGCCTGCTGGAGCAGATCGGCGCCCTCCCCAAGCTGCGCCGCGAGCCCCTGCGCGAGGTGGCCATGGAGCTCGGGCCGCAGGCGACCCGTTACGTGGCCTGAAGAGACGTTCCGCCGTGGACATCGAGACTGTCCATCCATGATGACTCCTCGTCCTGTTTTGGAAACACCCTGACGGCCAGGCTCCCCGGGCGACGGCGCACGGAGGGCCTGGTATGACCTGTGCTGAGAGGAAAGCAGAAGCCGTACTCTTCGACAGTTGAGGGCGTCTATGCGAAGGGGGTATCCGATGTCGCAGCAGAAGAATCTGCTTCTCTGCCTCAATTTCGCGCAGAAGCTGATCAATGAACGCGACCTGTCGTTGACGCCTCAGTTCATCGCCGCCGACTCCGTCCACCACGAATTCGGCGACGTGCCGGCGGACTTCCAGAGCGGACCGCGGGCCATGGCGCAGTTCCTCAGCCTCTACCTGCGCGCGTTTCCGGACCTCCGGCTGACCTTCGAAGACGCGCTCGCCGACCGCGACCGGGTGGTGACCCGCTGGCGCCTGGAAGGCACGCAGGACGGTCCGCTGATGGGATTCGCGCCCTCCGGCCGGCGGGTCAGCATCGAGGGCATCCGCATCGACCGCATCGAGAACGGCAAGATCGCGGAGAGCTGGATGCAGATGGACACCATGAGCCTGCTGGAGCAGATCGGCGCTCTCCCCAAGCTGCGCCGCGAGCCGCTGCACGAGGTGCCCGCCGAGAAGCCGCCGGCGGGACGGGCAGGACGCGAGTCCCGCTTCGTGGCCTGAAGGCACCTTCCCTCAGTGGCAGAGGTCCTCGTTGTTGTCGTCGGCGCAGAAGCTCTCCAGGTCTGAATCGACGCCGTGACGGGCGAAGACGTCGTCGACCGCCGCCAGAATCTGCGGCGAGAACGGCGCCGCCACGGCCGACATGGAGCTGGAGGCCCGCAGGGCGTTGCGCAGATCGACGAAGCTCGCCTCGTCGTCGAGCATCAGGAAACCCTTGATCGCCAGGTTGGCGAAGTCGTCGGCGAAGCGCTTGCCGTCGTCCGCAGTGCCGGCGGCGGCGGCGACGCTCGAGGCCGTCTCCCAGAGATCGAGCATCACCTGCTGGAGGAAGAGGTATTGGCTCGACGCGTCGTTGGGCTGGTCGCGGAACTTGAACGAGGCGGCGGTGGCGTTGGCCGGAATCAGGACCAGCGCGCAGCCGAAGGGCGAGACCTCCATGGGATCGCTCGTCCGGCAGTCCGGCCACGGCAGGACCGGATTGCGCGGATCGCCCATGCCGAACGGCCGCGAGAAGGGGTCCGCGCCGGCCTTGCGGAAGACGTTGTCCGCGAGGTCGAGGCAGGTGCGCAGCTTCTCGGCGTTGCCTCCCGAGCCGAAGAGGCAGAGGAAGAAGGAGGAGCCGACGGACTGCACGTTGCTCAAGGGATGCGGATCGGTCCAGTCGATGGCGGCGCTGGCCATGCCTTCCTTGATGGCGCCCGGCATGCGGTAGTCGCCGTCGTCCTCGGCGCCTTCGAGATCGGCGGTCTGCCAATCGAGATGATGGAACGTCTCGTGCGCCGCGGCGTAGAGCGGGATCTCGGAGAGGGATACGTCCAGCCAGTCCATTGACATGCGGATCTCGTTGTCCGCCAGGAAGAGCACCGAGTATTGGCCGCCGAGCGACTCGTCCAGATCGCCGTATTGAACGAGCAGGTCGAGCTCCGAAGAAGATGGCACAAAGTGATCGCCGAAGCGGTCCCAGAAGAGCTGCACCTGATGGTAGGCGGTGAAGGCCTTGCGGATCTCGTGCTGCGTCGCCAGGCCGGAGCCGCTGCCCATGTCCGCCGCGACGCCGTCGAGATCGGACGAGTACCACCGCGGCTCGCTATCGTAAGGAGTGTCGATGAAGGTCTGGCTGACGATACCGGACGGCGCGTCGTCGTCTTCGAGCCAGTAGCGGTCGCGCTCGAAGAGGTTGCCGGTGGGATCGTTGATGCGGATCTCCATCGCCCGGTCGATGGCGCCGGCGACGCCGGCATCGACCTCCCCGCCCGTGCCGTACACCAGGCCGGGATCGAGGTCGGAGACCGTCACCACCGGCCGTAGCGAAGGGGAGGTACGGTCGCGGACGCGCAGGATGCGGCCCGAGCCGGCGGAGACGAAGTATTCGAAGCTGTGATCGCGCGCGGGCGGCGGCTCGGCGGAGACGCCGCGGTCGGCCGATCCGACGCCGACGCGATAGGCGAGCTCGTACGCCGCCGTGCCGTTGCCGAAGAGCGACGGGTCGAGATAGCGGACGCTGCGCCCGGCGCGGCTGCCTTTGGCCGTCAAGTCCGCTTCGACGGCGCTCACCGCGTCGGCGCTCGTGAGCCGCGCCGCCGGCACCGTGAGGGGCAGGTTTTCGAGCAGGCGGCCACCGAGGAAGACGAGCTCGCCGGTGGAGTCGAAGACGGCGGTCATCCGGCCCTTCGCGGCGCGCACCTGGGCGGATCCCACGGTGGTCGTCTGGTAGAGCCGCAGGCGCACGGTACCGTCCGGGTCCGAGTTCTCGGAGTCCTGGCGCAGAGTGCCCACCACGGCCGTATTGGTGATGCCGAAGAGGTCCTGGTGAGCCTTGAGGAAAGCCGTCACCGTGTCGAGCCGCGACGTGGCAGCGGTCGCCGGGCGGCCCATGTCGCCGAAGATGGCGACGGGCCGGTTGCGCCGCCAGGAGATCCACGGTTTCTGGAACGACGGCTGGCCGTGCACGAGCACCTGACGATTCGGTCCCTTGCCGAGGCTCGGCGCCACCCGCGCCCAGGCGCGGCATTCGTCGATCTGCGGCGCGGTCTGGACGACCTGCAGATTGGTGCGGACGACGGCGCGGTCGAGGAGCTCTTCGCGCAGCAGCTTCGAGCCCTGCGTCATGACGCGCAGGAGGACGACCTCGGCGTCGGCGGTGTGGCTGCCGGCCGTGGCCACGGCGACGCCGTCCGCCGACCAGCGGGTGCCGTCCCAATCGAGCGCCACCTTGCCTTGCACCGCGGTCTCGCTGGTGACCTTCTGCGGGCTGGTGACGAGGAAGCCCGTCAGGTTGGAGCCGACCGTGCGCGAGGCGCTGTCGCGGACGGTGAGCGCGCCTTCCACGACGTAATGCGTGGCGGGCTTGACGCCGGCCGGGATCTCGCCGCCGGCGCGCAGCGTGCCCTTGAGCCCGTCGAGGGCCGCGACCTTCACCTGCGGAACGATGGAGACGACGAGACGTTCCTCGCAGGGATCGAGCTCCAGGGCGCCGGAGATGGCGATGCGTCTGCCCGAGATGAGGAGAGCGCCGGACTTCGGCGCGGTGACGATCTCGGCCTGGCCGGCGGGAGAGCCCGCCATGGCCGGACGGCAGAGCGAGCCGGCGCAGACGGCCGCCAGCGCGGCGAAGACGCAAACCCGATGAGACAGAGGAGAGAGTGACGAGCGCATGAGGCCTCCTTGAAGAGAGAGCACCCCTTCGGTGCCTCCCTTCTAGGCGCCTCATGCCGAGGCTTCACAACAGAGCTACGCCAACCCCTTCCTCTGCAGGTAGAACGCCAGCTCCAGGCGCCCCGGGACCTTGAGCTTGTCGTAGATGTTGTGCAGGTGGATCTTGACGGTGCCTTCGCTGATGTGGAGCTGCTTGCCGATCTCCTTGTTGCGCAGGCCGCCCGCCACCATGCGGGCGATCTCGATCTCGCGCGGCGTGAGCACGGCGGCGACGCCGCGCGCCTCGGTGTCGCGATCGAGGCTCCGCTGCAGGGCGTCCCCCACGGCGCGGCGCTCCAGCCATTGGCCGCCGGCGTGCACCTGGCGCACGGCGCGCAGCAGGACGTCCGGCGCCGCCTCCTTGAGCACCACGCCGTCGACGCCCAGGCGCACCGCTTCGAGGACCTCGGCGTCCTCCAGCGCCGCCGTCAGCAGGATGACCCGCGGCGGGGCTTTCTCCCCGCGCAGCTCGCGCAGCACCATCAATCCATCCTTGACGGGCATCTTGAGGTCGAGGATCAGGAGGTCCGGCCGGTGCAGGCGCACCGACTGCAAGGCCTGCTCGCCGTCCGGGCAGAGGGCGAGGATCTCGAACTCCGGCTCGCTGCGGAAGAGCTGCGCGAGCCCGTTGAGCACGATGGGATGATCGTCGGCGAGCACCAGGCTGATCATCGTCCGAGCCCTGCATTCAAGCTCCTGACGGCCAGCTTAGGAGCGCCGCGGAGGAGTTGTCAAGCGAAATGGCCTCCCCCAGCTATACCGGCGGATATAGAAAAATATATCGACGGACAAATTCCCTTCCCGCGCGGAGATCCCTAGAGTGGGCTGCAGGCTTGATCCCGGCAGACGGAAACATCAAGCCCGGTGCGCCCGGAATAACTCCCCGGCGCCGATCCAAGGGAGATCCATCATGTCGACACAGAGCAATATCACTCTCTGCCGTGACTTCGCGCAGAAGATGATCAACGAGCGGGATCTGGCGCTGGCCCCTGAGTTCATCGCCCAGGGCTCCGTCCATCACGAGCTCGGCAACGTGCCGGAATATTTTCGGCGCGGCCCGCGGGCCATGGCGCAATTCCTCAACCTGTACCTGCGGGCGTTTTCGGACCTGCGGATCACCTTCGAGGACGCGCTGGCCGACCGCGACCGCGTGGTCACGCGCTGGCGCCTCGAAGGCACCCAGGACGGTCCGCTGATGGGCATCGCGCCTTCCGGCCGGCGGATCAGCGTCGAGGGCATCCGCATCGACCGCGTCGAGAACGGCAAGATCGCCGAGAGCTGGATGCAGATGGACACCATGAGCCTGCTGGAGCAGATCGGCGCGCTGCCCAAGCTGCGCCGCGAGCCGCTGCGCGGCATCGCTCCGGAGGTCGTGGAAGAGCACTACGAGCGCTACGTGGCTTGAGCGCCCCGGTCCCTCCAAAGCCGTAGAAGCGGGCCGCACGCCCGCCCCCGTGCCAAGCAACACCCCTGCTCGGGCGTCCCTCTTGCGGGCGCCTCTCTTTTTTATGCCGGCGGTTTTTCCGCGAGCGCAGGGCCTTCATTCTGGATCTTATCCTCACTCATAGCGGATGGCCTCCAGGGGCTCGACGGCCGCGGCCCGCTGCGCCGGCAGCCAGCTCGCGACGAGGGCCACCGCCGCGAGGAGCACCGGCACGGAGGCGAACGTCGCCGGGTCCCTGGGGCTGACCTCGTAGAGCAGCGCCAGGATCAGCTTCGTGAGGTTGTAGGCGGCGGCGAGCCCGATGGCGATGCCGAGGAGGGCGAGGAGCGCTCCCTCGCGCAGCACCATGCGCGAGATGTCGCGCCGGCGGGCCCCCAGCGCCATGCGGACGCCGATCTCGCGCGTCCGCTGGCTGACGACGTAGGAGATGACGCCGTAGATCCCCACCGTGCCGAGCAGCAGGGCGACCGCCGCGGCGATGACGAGGAGGAGCATGGTGAACGAGGTGCGGGCCATCGAGCGCGCGACCACGTCCTCCATGGGACGCATCTCGGACAACGGCAGATTGGGATCGAGCGACCAGACCGCCTGGCGGACCGGCGCCGCCAGGGAAGCGGGATCCACCCGGCCTTTGACCACCAGGCTGAAGCTCCGCGGCACCCATTCGGCGCCGTCGCTCTTGCCCGGGCCGAGCCGCAGGACCGGGAAGTAGACGGATTCGTGCAGCTTCTCTTCCAGCGTGCGATCCCGCACGCTCCCCACCACGCCGACGATCGTGTACCACGGGGTGTCGCTGGGCAGCCCGGGAGCCAGGCGCTTGCCGAGCGCGCTCTTGCCGGGCCAGAAGCGCCGCGCCAGGGCCTCGCTCACCACCACCTCGTTCGATCGCCGGCGGGGATCGATGCGCTCGAAGGCGCGCCCCGCGATGAGGGGGATCCCCATCGCCTCGAAGTATCCCGGGCTGGCGAACCGGGTGCCGAGGATGGGCGGCACCTGGTTCGGCGGCAGCGGGAAGTCCTCGATCGAGTAGCCGCTGTTGGACTCGCCGCCGCCGAGCGGGAGGTCGGTGACGGTGCCCGCGCTCACCACGCCGGGCAGCGCCCGCACGCGCTCCAGGAGCTGGCGCACGAAGCGCGCGTTGGCGAAGGCGTCGCCATAATCGGTCTCGGGAAGGTCGAGGCGCAGGGTGAGCACGCCGCGCGGATCGAAGCCCGGCTCGACGTTGCGCAGGTGCCAGAAGCTCTTCACCATTAGGCCGCAGAGCAGCAGCAGCACCAGGGCGAGGGCCACCTGCACGACGACGAGGACGTTGCGCGCGCGGTGGCGAGACCGCCCCGCCGTGTCGCCGCGCCCGCCTTCCTTGAGCGCCGGCGCCAGCTCGGGCGCGCCGTAGCGGAGCGCGGCGATGCCGCCGGTCGCGAGCCCCGCGAAGAGGGACAGCAGGAGGGTGAAGGCGAGGACGGCGCCGTCGACGCCGATCTCCTCCAGGCGCGGGATCCCCTGCGGCCGCAGGCTCACCAGCAGGCGCACGCCCGCCGCGGCGAGCGCCAGTCCGAGAGCGCCGCCGGCGAGCGAGAGCGCCACGCTCTCGCCGAGGAAGAGGCGGGCCACGGCGCCGCGCGTGGCGCCGAGGGCATTGCGCACCGCCACCTCCCGCTGCCGGCCCTCGGCGCGCACGAGGAAGAGGTTGGCGACGTTGGCGCAGGCGATCAGCAGAATGCAGCCGACGCTGCCGAGCAGCACCCAGAGCATGGTGGCCACAGGCCCCACCACGTCGTCGCGCAGCGGGTGCACGAGCACGGCGAGCCTGGCGCTCTCGATCATGCCGCGGTTGATCTGCGCCTGCGGGAACTCCTCGGGGATGCGCCAGACGAGCGCCGAGAGCTCGCGCGCGGCCTGCTGCGGCGAGACGCCGGGCCGCAGTCTGCCCACCGCGTCGTAGTTGAAGTTCCCCGCCTCCAGCTTGGCGGGATCGATGGTCATCGGCAGCCACAGCTCGGCCCGCGCCGAGGGGAAGCGGAAACTCTCGGGCATGACGCCCACGACGCGCGTGGCGACGCCGTCGACCCTCAGCATCCCGCCGACCGCCTTGGCGTCGCCGCCGAACCGGCGCCGCCACAGCTCCTGGGAGAGGAGGGCGACCTTCTCGGCCCCCGGCCTCTCGTCCGCCTCCTGGAAGGTCCGCCCGAGCAGGGGTTTGGCGCGCAGCACCGAGAAGACCGAGGCGGTGAGCCCGGCCGCGCGCACCCGCTCGGGCGTCTCGCCGCCGGTCAGGGTCGCGGCGCCGTCCCAGTAGATGCCGAGGTCCTCGAGCACCCGGTTGTTCTTGCGGTAAAGGACGTAGGTGGCGTCCGACTGCTCGAACTGGTCCATCTTGAGGCCCGGCGCGGTGTGCCACACCATCACCAGGCGCTCCGGCTCGCTGTAGGGCAGCGGCCGGATCAGCACGGCGTTGACGACGCTGAAGATCGCCGCGTTGGCGCCGATGCCCACGGCGAGGGTGAGGACCGCGACCAGCAGGAAGCCGGGGCTGCGGCGGAGCTCGCGGATGAGGGAGCGGAGCGATGTCGGAAGGGAGCCCATGCGATGCCTCCAGGAACCGAGGAGTCTGCACTGGAGACTACGAGCCAGAGCACCGGTGGGTTACAAATCAGGGATCTGCCGGCGAAGTTTTCACGGGCCCGGGTATCGCCAAGCGGCGCCTCTGGTATTAGGATGGTGGCCGGATCGATGAAAGGAGTCCGGCCTATGAGAGCGCATCCGGTTGCGAGTCGGGCGCTGGCGCGTCCAGCGGCCCTTCTGCTGCTGTCCTGCTTCGCGAGCGTCCCCGCCCGGGCCGCCGGCGTCGTCACCTTCAACCAGATGATCGTCGAGCGCTGCCCGGAGAGCTCCTGCGAATGGAAGCTGAGCTGCGGCGTCGGCGGTGCGCAGGAGACGGAGTTCTTCTCCGGCAAGGACGCGCGCACCAAGTACAAGGTCAACATCGGCCGCAGCCTCGACGCGCCGCAGTTCCCGGCCAAGATCCACTGTACGGCCTGGGAGGATGATGGCTGGTTCGGGGAGAGCTGGGAGAAGGTGGGCACCAACTCCGTGGACGTGGAGCACGGTGGCGACTACCGCTTCGACATCGCGAGCAGCGAGCAGGGAACGGTGAGCGTCCTGATGTCGGTCGACAGCCTCGACAACGCCCTCCCCGCCCCCGCCGCAGCCAAGCCGGCGGCGCCGGTGAAGAAGGGAGCGGCGCCCAAGCCCGCGCCCGCCTGGCGGTTCACCGCCGCCTTCACGCCCCTGCCGGGAGGGCGCGCCGCGGTCGTCGGCATGGAGTCGAAGGCCTTCAAAGAGATGGTGGACAGGCTCAAGACCGACGGCATGCAGATCGACGCCGTCGGCACCGTCGAGGCGGGCGGCCAGCGGCTGTGGAACGGCATCTTCCGCAACAGCCAAGAGGAGGTCGTGCTGCTGCGGGACCAGGACTGGGACAAGTTCAGCGCCAGTTGGAAGAAGCTCACCGGCGGCCGCATGCGGCTGGTCGCCCTGGAGGTCTACCCGAGCGGCGGCAAGAACACCTTCGCCGGCATCTTCCGCGACCTCGGCGAGAGCCACAACTTCTGGGTCGGCCAGAAGCGCGACGAGTTCGAGGCCAAGGTCAAGGAGCTCTCGGAGAACAAGGGCCAGAAGCTGCTCGACATCGCGGTCTACCGGCCGTCGGGCGGCGGCGGCCTCCTCTACGCGGGCCCCTTCCGGCAGAGCAACCTGGAGACCGCGCTGTGGGCCGGCCTCACCCGGGCGAAGCTCGACGAGAAGCTGCAGGGGATCCGCGGCAAGGAGCTGCAGGTGGTGGACCTGGAGACCTACCGGGACGGCAAGGAACGCTACTACGACGCGCTCGTACGCTCCGGTCCCGCAGGAGAAGTGGTGATCGACCTCGACGCCGCCGCCTTCACCGCCAAATGGCGCGAGCTGGCCGCCAAGGGCATGCGGCTGGTGAGCGTGGAGGCGTATCAGGAGTAGGGCTGGGGTTCAGGCGCCGTTCTGCCCTTCGCAACCTCACCCCCTAACCCCCTCTCCAGCAAGCTGGAGAGGGGGAATCGCGCTTTTACCTTGACGTTCACATCT
>DATBGJ010000364.1:0-1634 GCA_036558045.1 Thermoanaerobaculia bacterium | reverse complement strand
CGGACAGCGCGAACGGTTCGGGACCCGTCGCCAGACGCGTGATCCAGTCGGCGAAGCGCGGGTGTTCCGGATGGCTATCCTCCCGGTGCGCGTAGACCAGGACGTTGACATCCGGGAGCAGCACGTCACCTCTCCCTGGTGGAATAGGCGTCCTCGTCGTCGGAGACGAGAAGCTCTGAAATCTTGTCCAGATCAACGCCCGGGCGAGGGCCGCCACCGCCCACGGTCACGAGCCGGAAGGGAGGCGCTTTGGTCTTCGCGGGTTGCCGGGCGAGATGCTCCTCGATCGCGCGTGCCACGAAGGCGCTCAGGGACATTCCTTCGCGGTGTGCTCGGGCCCGGGCCGCTTCGCCCAGCCGGTCATCGACGCTGATGGTCGTTCTCATATATGCCAGATTACCACGGGTTCATACAGTATGAACGAAAGGTGCCATGAAAAAGGTGAGCGATGAATCCCGGTTTTTCCGTCTTTATAGGGCATGGACCTCCGCTACTCTCCCATGCTCCTGCCGGCCGGCGCTTTCGCCGCCGGTGTCCTCCTCGCCTTTCACGCCTCCTGGCTGCCGGTCCCGCTGCTCGCGGCCTTGGGCCTTCTCGGTCTTGCTCTGGGACGGCGGACGGGAACCTCCCTCGCCTTCCTGAGCTTCGGCCTGCTCGCCGCGGCGGTGCGGCTCGGCCTGCCGGCGGGGCCGCTCGCCGCGTTCGACCGCGAGAGCCCGCTCGAAGCCGTCGTCCAGGTGGCCGGGCACTGGATCGCGGATGACGAGGGCTGGTCGGCGCCTGCCCGGGTTCTGCGCTGGCGCCAGGGGGACCGGATCGAGACGCCGGCGCTCGACGTCATCCTCCACCTGCCCGATCCCGAGGAGCCGCCGCCAACGTTTGGGTCCACCCTGCGCGTCAAGGGCTATCTGACCCGCTCGCCGGGCTTCGCCAACCGCGCGCCGGTGCCGCCCGGGCCCTGGCGGCTGCGCGTGAAGAGCCGCCGCCTGATGGAGCTGGAGAGCCCGCCGGGCGCGGTGGCGCGCCTCTCCAGCGCCATCCGGCTCCGGCTCGAGCGAGCCTACGGCGAAGCGGGACCTGAAAGCGCGGACGGCCGCCAGGGCAAGGCGCTGGCGCGCGCTCTCGTGCTGGGCGACGCCTCGCGCTTGCCGCTGCCGTGGAAGCGCGGCCTGCGCGTCACCGGCGTCTATCACCTGATGTCCGTCTCGGGCGTGCACGTGGCGCTGGTGGCGGGCGCGGTCTGGCTCCTCGCCTTCCGGCTGCACCGCAACCTTCGCCTGGCGCTGATGCTGTCGTCGATCCTGCTCTACCTGCTGCTGGTGGGACCGTTGCCGGCGCTGGTGCGCTCCGCCGTGATGGCCTCGCTGGCCGTGGCCGCCCTGCTCGCCAGGCGTCCGCCCGCCGCCGCCAACGCTCTCGGCTGGGCGGTGATCCTGCTCCTCGCGGACCGTCCGGACACCGCGCTCTCGCCGGCCTTCCAGCTCACCGCCGCGGCCACGGCGGGCCTGCTGCTGCTCGCGCCGCCGCTCGTCCGGCGCTGGCGGAGCCGTTTCGTCCCCACCTGGCTGGTCAAGGCGCTGGCGGCGAGCGCCGGCGCGCAGCTCGCGACAATCCCCTGGGCCTTGCCGAAGTTC
>DATBGJ010000363.1:0-1528 GCA_036558045.1 Thermoanaerobaculia bacterium | reverse complement strand
GATACTTCCACTTTCCCTTAAATCAGCAAGTTGCGGCCGATGATCGCTCCCCCGCCGCTCCGGCTGCCTGGAGAGCTGGGAGAGGGCGATGACGGGGATCTCCAGCTCCTTGGCGAGCTGCTTCATGCCGCGGCTGATGGCGGCGATCTCCAGGTTGCGGTTCTCGTAGCGGCCGCCGGCCTGCATGAGCTGCAGGTAGTCGAGCACCACCAGGGAGAGGCCGCGCTCCGCCTTCAGGCGCCGGGACTTCGAGGCGACCTCCAGCAGCGTCGGGTTCGGCGAATCGTCGATATAGAGCGGCGCGTCGCCGATCGTGCGCACGGTCTGGATGATGCGCGTCCACTCCTTCTGCGAGACGCGGTTCGAGCGCAGGCGGGAGAAGGAGATGTCGGCCTCCGAGCAGAGGATGCGCAGCGCCAGCTCCTGCTGGCTCATCTCCAGGGAGAAGACCCCCACCGTCTTGCGCTCGCGCACCGACACGTGCTGGGCGACGTTGAGGGCGAAGCTGGTCTTGCCCATGCCGGGACGGCCGGCGATGATGATCAGGTTCCCCCGGTTGAGCCCCTGGCTGATGCGGTCGAAGTCGGTGAAGCCGCTCGGCACGCCGGTGAGCATGGTGCCGGGGCGCTCCTCGAGCTCCTCCAGGGTGGTGTGGAGGACGTGCGAGAGCTGGGCGAAGCCGCGCTGGATCGCCTCCTCGCCGAGGCCGAGGATCGCCTGCTCCGCCCGCCCGAGCGCCTCCGCGGCGACCAGCCCGCCATCCAGGCAGTTGCGGATGATCTCGCCGGACATCTGGATCAGCCGCCGGCGGACCGAGCGCTCCTTGACGATCTCGACGTAGGTGTCGATCCGCCCGAGGTCGGGGAGGTCCAGATCGAGGCCGGTCAGATAGGCCAGGCCGCCGACCATCTCGAGCTGCCCGCGCTGCTCCAGACGGGCCTGGAGGGTGCGCAGGTCGGTCTCCACCTGCTCCTCCCGCAAGTCGAGCATCGCCTGATAGAGGAGCTGGTGGCGCTCCGAGTAGAAGTCCTCCGCCCGCAGCCGGCCCGAGATCGTCGGCAGCACGGAGGGGTCGAGCATCACGGCGCCGAGCACGGCGCGCTCCGACTCCTCGCTATGCGGGAGCGCCTTCTGCTGCTGAGGGAGGACGTCGATCATGGGATTGTGAGCCGGCGGACCCAGTCATTCTCCCGCGAGCGGAGACAGGGTGCAAGGCTTCCGGAATGCGGAGAAATGGAGTATGGGCCGCGGAAGGAAGCCGGCAGCGGCGACCGGAGAGAGCCGCTGCCGGCGAACGCGAAGCTATTCCAGGTACGGGTCCACCGACACCGGGCAGTGCTGACCCTCATCCTCGATGTGGCAGCCGGTGACAGGATCGGTGTAGAGGGGCCTCTTCTGCTGCACCGCCCGGCCGGCCGCGAAGCTCGAGGTGCCGGGCAGGAAAGTATCGGGCGTCCCGTCGCCATCGGTGTCGACCTTGACGAAACCGCCGAGCGCGGGGTTGACTCTCCGGTTGGTGGACCAAACC
>DATBGJ010000362.1:0-6507 GCA_036558045.1 Thermoanaerobaculia bacterium | reverse complement strand
CTCCCGGATCGCCTCCTCATAGGCGGCGAGGACCCGCTCGCGGCCGGCGAAGGCGGAGACCAGCATCAGCAGCGTTGAGCGGGGAAGGTGGAAATTCGTCAGCAGCGCGTTCACCACCTGGAACTTGAATCCAGGGGCGATGAAGAGCCCCGTCGCGCCGCCGCCGGCCCGCACCTCGCCGCCTGACGCGAGCGCCGCGGATTCCAGCGTGCGGACGACCGTCGTCCCCACCGCCACCACCCGCGCGCCGCGCTCGCGCGTCCGGCGGATCGCCTCCGCGGCTTCCTCGCCGATCTCGTAGCGTTCGCGGTCCATGCGGTGGTCCGCGATGCGCTCGGCGGTGACCGGCTTGAAGGTGCCGATCCCCACGTGGAGCGTCACGCGGGCGATGCCGACGCCGGCGGCCTCGATCTCGCGCAGCAGCTCCTCGCTGAAGTGGAGCCCCGCCGTGGGCGCGGCGATGGCGCCGGGCTGACGCGCGTAGACGGTCTGGTAGCGCTCGCGGTCCGCGGCCGTATCCGGCCGGTGGATGTACGGCGGCAGCGGCACGTGTCCCAACCGCTCGAGATGCGGCTCGACGGGCTCGGAGAAGCGCAGGCGGTAACGGCCTTCCTCGTCCTTGTCGATCACTTCGGCGGTGAGGTCCGGCGCGAGCTCGATCGCCGTGCCGGGCCGCGCGCGCTTGCCGGGCTTGACGAGGGCGCTCCACTCGCGGTCGTCCAGCCGCTCGACGAGCAGCAGCTCCATGCGGCCGCCACCGCCGATGCGGCGGCCGAAGAGCCGCGCCGGGATGACGCGCGTGTCGTTGAGCACCAGCAGATCGCCGGGCGTGAGCAGGCATGGCAGGTCGCGGATCCGGGCGTGACGCTCGGGGCCTTCGCGGTCGAGCACCAGCAGGCGGCTCTCGCCGCGCGGCGCGGGCTCCTGGGCGATGCTCGACGCCGGCAGCTCGTAGTCGAAGTCGCGGGTCAGCACGCTAGACGATCGAGACCTCGCGCAAGACGTTCGCCGCCACCGCCAAGGCGACGAGCATGAGGCCGCCGGCGGTCCAGAACGGCCAGGCGGCTCCGGCGGCGCCGAAGACGAACGTCCCCGCCACGGGACCGAAGATGCGGGCGAGGGCGCCGAACGAGCGCGAGAGGCCGATCGTCCCGCCCTGCGACCGCTCGTCGGTGAGGCGGCTCAGCAGCCCCAGGCTGGAGGGGTTGTGGATGCCGTTGCCGACGGCGAGCAGCAGCAGGCTCAACAGGAGGAGCCACAGGCGCGACCACACCGGCGGAATGGACGCCGGCGTCAGCGGCACGAGGGCGAGCCCCGCCGCCATGAGGACGATGCCGGCGAGGATCAAGGAGCGCTCGCCGAAGCGCCGGATCAGCCGGCCGAGGAGGCCGCCCTGGATCACCACCAGCACGACGCCGACGAAGACGAAGAGCCACGAGGTCTCGCGCGTGCCGAAGCCGAAGCGCGCCTGGCAGAAGAGGGCGAGCGTCGTCTCCATCATGGAGAAGCCGAACATGACGAGGAAGAAGAGGGCCATCAATCCGCGCAGCGGCGCGTCGCGCCAGACGGCCCGCAGGTCCGCGAGGTCCAGCCAGGAGCCGCGCTGGGCCGCGCCGCTGCGCAGCGCGGGCGAGAGCGACTCCGGCAGGCCGAAGAGCGCGAGCAGGAAGTTGAGCCCGGAGAGGGCCGCCGCGGCGAGCGGCACGAGTCGCGGCCCGAGCGCCGGCAGCGCCGCGCCCGCCTGCGCCAGGATGCCGCCGAGCGCCGGTCCGAGCACGAAGCCGGCGCCGAACGCCGCGCCGACCAGCCCCATGGCCCGCGAGCGTTCCTCCGGCGCCGAGACGTCGGCCATGTAGGCCTGGGCGATGCCGTAGTTCGCGGCCGCGATGCCCGCCAGGGAACGCGAAAGGAGCAGCACCGCGTAGGAGGGCGCGAAGGCGAACAGCAGGTAGGAGAGAGCGCCGCCGGCGATCGAGCCGAGCAGCACCGGCCGCCGGCCGACGCGGTCCGAGAGGCGCCCCAGCAGCGGCGCGAAGACGAGCTGGGTCAGGCTGTAGGAGGAGAAGAGCAGGCCGATCTGCAGCGGCGTGGCGCGGAACTCCTGAGCGTAGAAAGGCAGCAGCGGCAGGATCATCCCGAACCCGACGAGGTCGAGCAGGATGGTCAGGAAGATGGTGAGCCGGGCTCGCCGGGCCGGCGGTGCTTGGATCTCGTTCACAGGCGCCGGAGTGTAGCATCCGGGGGGGGTCTACCCCCGCGGATCCAACGCATCCCGCAGCCCGTCCGCCAGCAGGTTGAAGGCGATCACCGTGAAGGCGATGGCGGCGCCGGGGAAGGTCGCCACCCACCAGGCCTGGACGAGCACGCCGCGGCCCTCGGAGATCAGGTTGCCCCAGCTCGGGATGGGCGGCTGAATGCCCATGCCGAGGAACGACAGCGCCGACTCGACGAGGATCAGGTTGCCGATCAGCAGCGTCGCCTGGATGAGCACCGGGGTGAAGGCGTTGGGCAGCAGATGGCGCCAGAAGATGACCAGCGGCCGCTGCCCGAGAGCGCGGGCGGCGACGATGAATTCCCGGTTTTGCAGGCTCAGGATCTCGGCCCGCATGAGCCGGCTGATGCCCATCCAGCCCGTGGCTCCCAGGATGAGCACCGTCGCCGAGTTGCCGGGCTGGACGAAGGCGGAGAGCGACAGCATGAGGAACAACCAGGGGAAGGAGAGGAGGGCGTCCACGCTGCGCATCACCAGCGCGTCGGCCAGCCAGCCGCCGAGCGCCGCGGCGGCTCCCAGCGCGATCCCCAGCGTCAGCGAGAGCGTCATGGCGATGAGGCCCACCGCCAGCGAGACGCGGGCGCCGTAGAGCATGCGCGAGAGGATGTCGCGGCCGAAGCGGTCGCTGCCGAGCAGGAAGACACGGCGGTCGGCGACGCCGTCCGCCGTGAGGTTCTGCACGCTCGCGGCAGGGAGGCTCTCGTGGCGGCCGAGGCGCTCGATCTCGAGCCCGCCCGCCGTGCGCCGGACCCGGTCGGCCAGCCGCCAGCCGCCGTCTTGCAGGCGGACGGCGGCGAGCGCCGTGCCCGGCGGCCGGTATTGGCCGGCCGGCGGATCGAGCTGCTCGGCCGGATCGTAGGGAGCGAGCCACGGCGCCGCCGCCGCGGTCAGCAGCAGCCCGGCCACCATGCCGGCTCCCCAGCGCAGGGCAGGGGAGCGCGACCGTCGTCTCTCTCTCGGCACCCTAGGCATCGCGGATCCTCGGATCGATCAGGGCATGGATGACGTCGGCGAGCAGGTTGCCGAGGACCACCATGGTGGCGCTCAGCGCCATCGCGCCGAGGATCAGCGGGTAGTCGCGCGCGAGGATGGCGTTGAAGGTGAGCTGGCCGAGGCCGGGCCAGGAGAAGACGACCTCGGTGATCAGCGCGCCCGAGAGCAGGCCCGGCAGCGTGAGGGCGAAGAGCTGCACCCACGGCACGGCGGCGTTGCGGATGCCGTGCACCCAGACGACGCGCCGCTCCGAGAGCCCCTTGGCGCGGGCGGCGCGGATGTAGTCCTGGCTCATCGCCTCGATCAGGCTGGCGCGGACGAAGCGCGTCGTGGCGCCGGCGTTCGCGAGGCCCAACACCAGACAGGGGAGCGCCAGGTGCCGCAAGAGGTCGAAGAACCTGCCGGCGGGCCCCATCAGCTCGGCGTCCACCGAGTGCATGTGGCTCGCCGGCAGCACCGGCCAGACGTAGGAGAAGAGGAGGATCGCCATGAGGCCCAGCCAGAAGACCGGCTGGGAGTGCAGCAGCAGCGTGCCGATGCGGATGGCGTGGTCCACGGACGAGCGGCGCCGGCGGGCCGCGGCGACGCCGAGCAGCAGCGCCGCGCCGAACTCCACGGCGACGGCCGCCGAGGCCAGGATGGCGGTCGCCCGCAGGGCGCCCAGCATGGCGGAGGAGACCGGCCGCTGCTGCGAGAGCGAGGTCCCCCAGTCGCCCCGCAGCGCGATCGAAGAGAGCCAGTCGGCGTACTGCTCGGCAAGGGGACGATCGAGACGCCAGATCTTCTTCAGCCGCTGCTGCTGCTCGACCGTCAACCGCTGGCCTTCGACGCCTTGGGTCGGATCGCCCGGAATCAGGCGCAGGACGAAGAACGCGATGGTGAGGACGAGCAGCAGGAGCAGCAGCGAGGCGCCCAGGCGCCGCAGCAGGAAGCCGGCCAATCAGCCCTCCGGCGCGATCCACCACTCCTCGAGATGGAAGAACGAGAACGCCGCCGTGGGCTTGACGTCGCGCAGGCGTTTGTTGACGGCGGTCAGCCGCTTCGACTCCCAGAGGAAGCTGATCGGCTGGTCGCGGTGGAGGATGCGCTCGATGCGGCGGAGGTAGGGGAGCTCGTCGATCATCTCCGGCTGGCTGACCGCGGTCTCGAGCAGCCGGTCCACCTCGGGGTTGCGGTACCGCGCGTTGTTGTTGCGCGTGCCGATGGAGCGGCTGTGGAAGTTGTCCGTCATGTCGAGGCTGGTGTCCAGGCTCTGGCCGAGGATGGCGGCGTCGAATGTGCCGTCGACCATCTGCGACATCATCGTGTTGAACTCGACCTCCCTGGGCTCGACGCGGATCCCCACTTTCTTCAACTGGTCCTGGATCATCACCATGGCGTCCACGCGCGCCTGGTTGCCGGCGTTGGTCTCCAGCTTGATGATGAACGGCTTGCCGTTGCGGTCGAGCACGCCGTCGCCGTCCGTGTCCTGCCATCCCCTGGCGGCGAGGATCCGGCGCGCCGCCGCGGGATCGTAGGGCCAGGGCTTGAGCGACTTGTCGTGCGCCCACACGGAGGTCAGGAGAGGCGAGACCCCGATCCGTCCGTACTCGCCCCACAGGGTCTCGACGATCGTCTGCCGGTCGAGCCCGAGGGTGATCGCACGCCGCACCTCGGGATCCGAGAACGGCGGGTGCTCGTTGTTCCAGACGATGCCGACGTAGATGTTGAACCAGTAGGGGATCAGCCTCAGGTGGGGATTGGCTTTCACCCGCGGCGCGTCGCCGGGAGAGATCTGCGGCACGAAGTCGACCTCGCCGTTGAGGAGCTGGGCCAGCAGGCTCGCCTGGTCGGGCACGACGCGCATCACCACGCGGTCGAGGTAGGGCTGCTTTCCGAAGTAGCGGTCGTTGCGCCCCAGCACGAGCTGCTGCCCCGGCTCCCAGGAGGCGATGAGGAAGGGACCGCTCGTCACCGCGTGCGCCCGGAACCACTCGCCGCTCTGCCGCCACTTGGCGAAGGGCAGCTTCGCCCAGACGTGCTTGGGCAGGATGACCCCTTCGTTGGCGGCGAGGAGCTGCTTGGCGGAGACCTGCGCGAAGCGCATGCGCACGGTGTGAGGATCCACCACCTCGACGCCGGTGATGAAGCGCTTCGAGTCGACGCTGTCCCAGGCGACCTCGGGGTCGGTCTGGGCCTGCCAGGTCCAGCGCACGTCCTCGGCGGTGATGGGGACGCCGTCGCTCCACACCGCATCCTCGCGCAGGTGGAAGGTGAGCGTCTTGTGGCCGTCCGACCACTCGTAGGATTTCGCGAGCTGGGGCTCGAGGGTCGGCGGATGCTCCTCGAAATCCGGCTGCTCCTCCAGCAGGTGGACGTAGATGCGGAACAGCAGCTCGTTGGTGACCTGGCTGGAGGGGACGATCAGCTCGTTGACGCCGCCGGGCTCGGCGACCCAGCCGGTGACCGCCGTGCCGCCGCGCCGGGGAGCCTCGGATTTCGCGGCGGCGGGAGTGGCGTCCGGCCGCTCGTCGCGGACACGGCAGCCGGCGAGCAGGACGGCCCCGAGCAGCAGGGCGAGGGAGCTGGCGCGCAGGATCCTAAGCTTTCTGAGCATAAAGGCGGCTGCCATGGTACCCCGACCGGGATAGGAAAGGAAAGCCCGCGCCGCGTTGTTGAGTAGGGTGGCCCTCCGCGGCCCGCGATATCCTGGACCCCCGAAAATGGTGGAAAGCACAGCGAAATCCGTCTTCTCGCGCCGGCTGCTGGTCGCCTTGCTGGTCTTCGGCCTCTTCGTCCTCTGCGACATCGTCCTCTTCAGCTGGCTGATCTTCCGCTCGCTCTCCCAGCGGGAGGTGCAGCGCGTGCTGCTGGAGACGAAGGAGGAAGCGCAGAAGCTGGCGGACCAGATCGCGCGCCGGGCCGGCGAGAACCGGGATCTCTATACCGCCGTGGCCGCCGAGCGGGAGACGCGGACCTACATCGACCAGATGCTGCACCAGCGCGAGATCGTGCGGCAGGTGCGGATCCGTGACAGGAACGGCGTCCTCGTCTACGAGGGGCGCGCCGAGGCGCGAGTGCTCGCCGAGCCCGGATCGAACGCGCCGCTGATCCCGCCCGTGGGCTCGCCCGAGCTGCAGAGCCACGTCCGGCAGCCGCCGCCGCGGGTGGAGACCAAGACCAGCGAGTCGACGTTCAACGTGCCGGACATCCAGGTGCGGATCGGCGACTATGGGATGCTGCAGATCGGCCTCAGCGCCGGG
>DATBGJ010000361.1:0-15019 GCA_036558045.1 Thermoanaerobaculia bacterium | reverse complement strand
GCGCGCCTGCGGGTGGCGCGCCATCTCGGCGGCGAGATCCTTCTCCGGGAACGGATAGAGCTGGTCGAGGAAGACCACCGCCGTCGCGGTGTCGTGCCTCTTCTCCCGCTCGCGCTTCAGCTCGTGGCCGATCTTGCCGGTACAGAGGACCACCCGCTGGGCGCCTTCGACCTCCGCGTCCGGCACCACCTTGAGGAAGCGCTCGCGCGCCAGGTCCGCCAGCGTCGAGGCGGAGTCCTTGTGGCGCAGCATGCTCTTCGGCGTCATCACGACCAGCGGCTTGCGCCAGGGGCTCAGGGCCTGCCGGCGCAGCATGTGGAAGTACTGCGCCGCCGTCGACGGCTGGCAGACCTGGACGTTGTCCTCGGCGGCGAGCTGCAGGTAGCGCTCGAGGCGCGCGCTCGAATGCTCCGGCCCCTGCCCCTCGTAGCCGTGCGGCAGCAGCATGACGACGCCGGAGAGCAGCCCCCACTTGTCCTCGCCGGCGGTGACGAACTGGTCGATGACGATCTGGGCGCCGTTGGCGAAGTCGCCGAACTGGGCCTCCCAGCAGACCAGCGTCTCCGGGTAGTCGCGGCTGAAGCCGTACTCGAAGCCGAGCACGGCGGCCTCGGAGAGCATCGAGTCGTAGACCTCGAAGCGGGCCTGGTCCGGCGCCACGTGCTGGAGCGGCGTGTATTCCGCGCCGTCCTCGACGTCGATCAGCACCGAGTGGCGCTGGTTGAAAGTGCCGCGCCGGCTGTCCTGGCCGGAGAGCCGGACGGGAGCTCCGCCCTTCACCAGCGAGGCGAAGGCGAGCGCCTCGGCCATGCCGAAGTCGAGCGGCCGCCTGTCTTGTCCCATCTCCGCGCGCTGCGCGAGGAGAGCCTGGATCTTCCTGTGGACGTGGAAGCCCGCGGGCGCCGTGGTCAGCGCGGCCGTCAGCGCGGCGATCTCCTCCGGCGGCAGCCCCGTCTTCACCGCATCGTGCTCGGGCAGGCAGCGGCCGCCCTGATAGGGATCCCAATAGGCGGGGAGCGTGCGCAGCGTCGGCTTCTTCTCGATCGTGCCCGCCTCTTTGTGGGCGGCGTCCAGCTCGGCGCGCACGGCCGCGGCCCGGCGCTCCGTCTCCTCGTCCGCCAGGCCCATCGCCTGGGCGAACAGCCGCCACAGCGGCGGATGCGCCTGGATCTTCTTGTAGAGCAGCGGCTGGGTGATCGTGGGATCGTCCACCTCGCTGTGGCCGTGCCGGCGGAAGCCGATGAGGTCCACCACCACGTCGCTCTTGAAGGCGTAGCGGTAGTCGACGGCCATCTGCGCCACCCGCGCCACGGCGTCCGGATCCTCGCCGTTGACGTGGAAGATGGGGATGGGCAGGCGCCGCGCCACGTCCGAGGCGAAGCGCGAGGAGTGGAGCGCGCGGGGCTCGGTGGTGAAGCCGATCAGGTTGTTGACGACGACCTGCACCGTGCCGCCCACGCCGTAGCCCTGGAGCTCCGCCAGGTTCAGCGTCTCGGCCAGGATGCCCTGGCCGGCGAAGGCGGCGTCGCCGTGCAGGACGATGGGGAAGACCTGATCGTGCGCCACGTCGTCGCCGGCGCGCGTCTGCTTGGCGCGCACCCGGCCGAGGGCCACCGGGTCGACGGCCTCCAGGTGGCTCGGGTTGGACACCAGGTGGATGTTCACCGTGTGGCCGTTCCTCCCCGCGAAGTCGCCGGTGGCGCCCATGTGGTACTTGACGTCGCCGCCCCCCAGGATGCTGCGCGGATCGACGTCCTCGAAGCCGGCGAGGATCTCGGCGGCGGGCCGGCGGACGGTGTGCACCATGACGTTGAGCCGGCCGCGGTGGCTCATGGCGAGCACCACCTGGCGGGTGCGGTGCTCGGCGGTGCTCTCCAGCATCTGGTCCAGGCAGGGCAGCAGGGCCTCGACGCCCTCGATGGAGAACCGCTTGGTGCCCAGGTACCGCGACTGCAGGAACTGCTCGAAGAGCTCGGCGCGGGTCAGCAGGTCGAGGATGCGGTCGCGGTCGAAGCGCGGCGCTTCGGTCTCCATGCGCTCCTGGATCCACCGCCGGCGGGCGGGGTCCTGGATGTGCATGAACTCGACGCCGATGGTGCCGCAGTACCAGCGGCGCGCGTGCTCGGCGGTGGCCTCGTCGCAGTCCTCCAGACCGGTCTGCTTCTCGGCCGGCAGCCGGTTCATCGGGTCGAGGTCCGCCAGCAGGAATCCCAGCCGGCGGTAGGCGTTGAGCGACCGCTCGTCGAGGGCGGCGGGCCGCTCGGGGGTGACCGCGGCGGGCTGAAGGGTCGTGGCCATGGCAGAGGTGAGGATAGCACCCGTGTTGCCCGGCCTCATCCTCGCCCGGCGCTTCCGCACCGGGCTACTGAAACGTCGCCCAAAAGGGCGATTCGCTTCAGAGAAGCGACGTTTCGCTAGCCCGGTGCGGAAGCGCCGGGCGAGGGGGTGATCCGCCGCCTACCCCTGCTGCTCGGGCGCGATGTCGAACTGCTCGAGGAGCTTGCGGTCGTACTCGACCTTCAGCTCGCGTTTCCGCTTCTCGATGAGCGCGTCCTCCAGGCGCGAGACCCGCTGCTGCACGAGGCCGGCGCGCGTCTGCTCGCGGTTCGAGGCGAACTGCTTGGGGTCCCAGCCCTTGTGGTCGGTGACCTGGAACAGCAGCGCGCCCTGGGCGTCGGCGATTGGGCCGCCGACCTGGCCGGTCTGCAGCGCCAACGCGGCCTTCGCCAGCTCGGGATTGTTGCCGAGGCCGGGGATCTGTCCCTGGGCGCCGAACTCCTCGGTCTCCTTCACCGCGGCTCCCAGCTCGGCGGCCACCTGATCCAGGGTCTTGCCCTGGGCCATCTGCCGCCGCGCCTCCTCCAGCTTGCTCATGGCGATCTGCTGCAGCTTCTGGCTGGTCATCGCCGCGCGCACGCGGGGCTCCACCTCGGCCAGCGTGGGCACGCGCGGCGGATAGATCTCTTTCAGATAGAGGATGGCCCAGCCCTGCGCCACCTGCACCGCCTGCGAGACGTCCCCCTTCTTGAGCGCGAAGGCCGCGGTGGTGAAGAGCGGGCTGGGTCCGAGGCCGGCCACCGGGTCCTGGGGGCCGAACCGGCCGCTCTCGGCGAAGGTGACGCCGGGGGGCTGCGCGAGCGCGCGCAGAGCCTCGGCGCTGCGCGGCTTGTCCTTGGCCAGCCGGTCGGCCAGGTCCTTGGCGCGCGTTTCGGCGAGCTTCCGGGCCTTCTCGTAGCTCAGGCGGATGCGGATCTGCTCCTTCATCTGCGCGAAGGGGGGAGTGCCGCCCGGACGCTTGCCGGTGACTTCCAGCAGCTCGTAGCCGACGCCGGTCTTCAGCGGGCCGATGAGCTGGCCGGGCTGGGCGGAGAAGGCCGCATTCACCAGCTCCGGCGCGTAGCCGCTGCGGCCGAACCAGCCGAGGTCGCCGCCCTTGTCCTTGGAGGCGGGATCCTCCGAGATCTCGCGCGCCACCGCCGCGAAGTCGGCGCCGCCGGCGAGGCGCCGCTTCGCCTCCTCGCTGCGCTGGCGGGCCTGCTCGTCGGTGCGCTTGTCGCTGGTCATGACGAGGATGTGGCGGGCCTGCACCTGCTCTTCCCGGGTGAGCTCGGCCTTGTGGGCGTCGTACCAGCTCTGCAGATCGGCGTCGGAGATCTGGACCTGGTCGGCCAAGCGGCTGCCGTCCACCAGCAGGTAGGCCGCCTCGCGTTGCTCGGGCAGCCGGAAGTCCTGCTGGTGCGCCGCGAAGTAGGTGGCCACCGCCGCCGGCTGCACCTGCGCCTCCGCCTCCGCGGCGAAGCGCGCGCGGGGGAGCTGCAGGTAGCGGATCTTGGCGCGCTCGACCTGATCGCGATAGGCCCGCTGCACCTCGTCGTCGCCGATGTAGAGGCCGGCCGAGAGGGCGTCGGTGAGCTTCTTGAGCAGCAGCCCCTGCCGGATCTCGGACTCGAAGCTCGCCGGGTTGATCCGCGCCCGCTGCAGCAACTGCGTGTAGCGCTCGTCGCCGATGAAGTGCCCCTGCTCGTCCTGGAAGTCCGGCATCTTGAGGATGTGGTCCTGCAGCTCGGCGTCGCTGACGGCGAGCCCCAGGCGGCGGGCCTCCGCCGTCAGGATCTTGCGGTCGACGGCGCTGTTCAGGGCCTGCATGGCGAGGCCCATCTGCTTCTCCATCTCCGGCGTGAGCTGGTCGCCGTAGACCTGGCGGTAGAGGTTCTGCAGCCGCTGGTACTCGCTCTGGAACTCCGCGATCGAGACCTGCTCGCCGCCGACCTTGGCCGCCATGGCCGCGTTGCCGCCGCCGCGCACGCTGGCGCCGAAGTCGGCGGCCAGGGCGAGGATGAAAAGAATGATGATCACCCAGAGGATCCAGGCGAGATTTTTCAGATTGTCCCGAAACACCTTGAGCATGCACGGACTCCTTTCCCTCTCGGAGGGACCCGACACTGTAGCAGGGCGGGCAAGCCGGGTACAAGAGCGATTGCTGGATCGCCCCGGCCGGCAAGAAACTCTGTACCGTAAACTCCTCTGGACAAGGGGTTTCCGTGTTATATTCACCTTCCTACATGAAAGGAAGTTGAGTGCCGGCCAAGAAGGCCCGATCGCGCAGGGACTGGTACAGCGTGTCCGTGGACACCCTGCGGGGGCTCGGCCTCCTGCTGCTGATCCTGGCGGTCGTCGGCCTGATCCTCTACGTCTACCGGCTCTGGGAGCGCCAATCGGTGGAGCGCGAAGCCGCGGCGGTGATCGAGGAGGCCGGCGGGCTGCTCATGCGGTTGCGAGGCGAGCAGCGCGTCGCCGGCTTCGCCAGCGAATACGGCGCCGCGCGGCGGAGCTGGCGGGAGGCGCAGGAGAAGTTCGCCGCTACGGACTTCGCCGGCGCCCTCGCCAGCGGCCTGCAGAGCCGCAACATGCTGCAGGGGATCCTCGAAACGCTGTCGCTGCGCGGCACCTCGGGCCTGGCCCGCTTCCACGTCGTCGAGGGCGAGGTGGAGTACCGGCGCGGCGATGCCGGCGACTGGCTGCCCGCCCGCGCGCGGGTGCAGCTCCAGCCCGGCGACTCCGTGCGCACCTCGGCGGGCGGCTCGGCCGAGATCGTATTCGTCGACGGCAGCCTCTACACCGTGCGGCCCAACACCCAGTTCATCGTCTCGCCCGGCGGCTCGGGATCCCTCGGCCCGGCGGAACAGTCGATCGACATGGCGTACGGCTGGGTGGACCTCAACACCTCGCAGAAGTCCAACAACGTGCGCACGCCGCGGGCGGTGGCGCGGGTCCACGAGCAGTCGGAGGCCTTCGTGTCGGTCGACAAGGCGACGAGCCGCGGCCGCTTCGGCGCCTACCGGGGCGCCGTCGAGCTCTCCTCCCAGGGCGGATTGACGCGGCAGATCGGCGCCCTCCAGCAGGTGGTGCAGACGGGAGACCTGCTCTCCGAGGCGCGGCCGCTGCCGGGCTCGCCCGAGCCGCTGGTCCCCGGCGACAACGAGATCCTGGACCTCGACCATACGCGGCGGCTCGTCCTCTCCTGGTCCGCCGTGCCGGGCGCCGGCCGTTACGCCCTGGAGATCTCCCGCAACCAGCTCTTCATCGACAACCTCATCGACGTGGAGAACCGCACCAAGACGCGGGCCACCCTGGGGCTGCGCGGCGAGGGGACCTTCTACTGGCGCATCGCCGCCTATGCGAACGGCCTGCAGGGGCCGTGGAGCCCGGCGCGCAAGTTCCGCGTCGCCTCCTCGCGCAGCGACGGCGGCGAGCGGCGGGACACCACGCCGCCCGAGCTCGATCTCGACGAAGTCCGAACCTACGGTAGTATCTTCATGGTCGCCGGCCGCAGCGAGCCCGGGGCGCGGATCGAGGTCAACGGCGAGCAGGTCAAGACCGGCGTCGACGGTACCTTCACCAAACCCGTCCAGTTGACCAAGGAAGGTTGGAACATCATCGAGATCCGCGCCCGGGACGCGTGGGGGAACGAGACCATGCGCCGGCACCGCGTCTTCGTCGAGAACCCCTGAGGGGATGACCGCCGTCCCCGAAAACCATAGACTCCCGTCGCCCTGCCGCATATCGCGGCGGGCCTTTCAGGAGAAGGATCGACAAGGCAGATGCCCCTCGCCTCGCTGTTACGCTACTTTTCGAAGGACCTGGCCATCGATCTCGGTACCGCCAACACCCTGGTGTACGCCAGCAACCAGGGGATCGTCGTGCGCGAGCCCTCCGTCGTCGTCATCAACAAGATCACCAACCGCATCGAAGCCGTCGGCAGCGAGGCCAAGGAGATGCTCGGGCGCACGCCCGGCAACATCGAGTCGATCCGGCCGATGAAGGACGGCGTGATCGCCGACTTCGAGGTCACCGAGCGCATGCTCGAGTACTTCATCAAGAAGGCGCACGGCCGCAAGATGTACGTGCATCCGCGCATCGTCATCGGCGTGCCTTCCGAGATCACCCAGGTGGAGAAGCGGGCGGTGCGCGACTCGGCGATGCGCGCCGGCGCCTCGGAGGTCTTCCTCGTCGAGCAGGCGATGATGGCGGCCATCGGCGCCGGGCTGCCGATCACCGAGCCCTCGGGCAACATGATCGTCGACATCGGCGGCGGCACCACGGACGTCGCGGTCATCTCGCTCGCCGGCACCGTCTACAGCCGCTCGGTGCGCATCGCCGGCAACGAGATGGACGTCGCCATCATCCAGTACCTGAAGCGCAAGTACAACCTGCTCATCGGCGAGCGCACCGCCGAGCAGATCAAGATCGACCTCGGCTCCGCCTATCCGTTGAAGGAGGAGCTGAAGATGGAGATCAAGGGGCGCGATCTCGTCGAGGGCGTGCCGAAGACCCTGACCATCTCCGACGAGGAGATCCGCGAGGCCCTGGCCGAGCCGGTGGCCACCATCGTCGAGGCCGTGCGCATGGCCCTCGAGCGCACGCCGCCCGAGCTGTCGGCCGACATCATGGACAAGGGCATCGTGCTCTCCGGCGGCGGCGCGCTGCTGCGCAACCTCGACCAGCGCCTGCGCGACGAGACGGGCCTGCCGGTGGTGCTCGCCGAGGATCCCCTCGCCTCGGTGGTGCTCGGCACCGGCCGGGTGCTCTCCGACATCGATCTGCTGCGCAAGGTCTCCATCCGCTGACCCCGGGAGGCTTCGACGCGGTCGTGGACGAACGCCGCACCGGCTGGATCCTGATCATCGTGCTGGTCGGCCAGCTCGTGTTCCTGGCCATCCAGGGCGGACGCGCGGGCGAGACGCGGCTGGAGGCCACCGGCGTGCGCCTGCTGGGGCCGCTCGCCCGCGGCGTCGCCGCCGTGCCGCGCAGCTTCGCCGGCGCCCGCGAGGGAGCCAAGCTGCGGGGCACCCTGCTGGAGGAGAACCGGCAGTTGCGGCGCGAGGTGGAGGACCTGCGGCTGCGCCTGCTGCGGCTCACCGACGTCGAAGGCGAGCTGCTGCGCCTGGGAGCCGCGGTGCGCTACTCGACGCCGCCCGCCGGGCGCATCCGGGCCGTGGACGTCGTCTACGTCGACTACGCCTCCTGGCTGCGCACGCTGGTGCTCTACACGGACGGCGTGCCGGCGCGGGTCAACCAGCCGGTGCTGTCGCCCGACGGCCTGGTGGGACGGGTGATCACCGTCGCCGGTCCCTACGCCAAGGTGCAGCTCATCACCGACCGCGCCGCCGGCGTCGGCGGCATGGTCGTGCGCACCCGCCGGCAGGGCGTGGTGCGCGGCGGCGCCCGCGGCGGCAGCGACCTCGAGCTGGACTACGTGCCCTCGCAGGCCGACGTGCGGCCGGGCGACCGCGTGCTCACCGCCGGCATCGACGGCGTCTACCCGCGGGGCATCCCGCTCGGCACGGTGATCGCCGTCGAGCCGGGCGGCGAGCTCTTCCACCACATCCGGCTCGCCCCCGCCGTCGATTTCGGCGCCCTCGACCAGGTCTATCTGCTCGACTACCAGGCCGTGCCGCCGAACGTCAAAGAGGTCCGCCCCGGTGCAAAGCCTTAAGCTCCTCGCCGCCATCGCGCTCGCCGTGCTCGTCCACTTCGCCGGCGCGCGCGTCTCCGACGACTTCGTGCGCGTGGTCGACGTCTTCGTCGTCGTCATCGCGCTCTACGGCCTGCGCGGCAACTCGCTCGCGGCCCTGTTCGTGGGCCTGCTGGTGGGCCTGCTGCGGGATGCGCTGGCCCGCGGGCCTTTCGGCCTCTTCGGCTTCGCTGGTACCATCGTCGGGTACGTCACGGCGCGCCTGGCGCAGCGGCTGGTCATCCAGCGGCCGACGGGCGTGCTGGCGGTGGTGAGCTTCGCCTCCGTGCTGCAGCAGGCCACCGTCGTCGGCCTGAGATTCCTGCTGCTGCCCGCGGCGGAGGTGCCCAGCCCGCTGTGGATCGCCATCCAGGCCGGAGCGTCCGGCGTGCTCGGCATGGCCGTCTACGCCGTGACGGACCACTGGCGCCGCAACGCGGACGCCCGGCGCCGTGGCCGCATGAGCAGGCTCCGCATGGACTGAGGTCCGCCGTATGCAGGTGGTTCGCGAGCATCGGGACGATCTGGTCAGCCGCGTGCGCGTGCTGACCGCCGTGGCTTCCGGCCTGCTGGTGGCCATCGCCACCGGCTTCTGGTTCGTGCAGCTCGTGCAGGGCGACTACTACCGCGAGCTGGCCGAGAACAACCGCCTGCGCAAGCTCCCCATCAAGGCCCCGCGCGGCCTCATCTACGACCGCAAGGGGCGTCTGCTGGTGGAGAACGTCCCGAGCTACAACCTGATGCTCGACCGCAGCCGCAGCGCCGACATGGAGCGCAGCCTGCGCTTCGCCGCCATGGTGCTGGGGCGCCCGCCGGAGGAGCTGCAGCGGCTGCTGGCCGAGTACGCCGCGGTGCCCGCCTTCAAGCCGGTGCTGCTCGCCGAGAACCTCACCCTCTCGGAGGTGGCGCGCTTCGGCGTCGAGGGGCTCGAATATCCGGAGTTCGAGGTCGAGGTGCAGCACCTGCGCCTCTACCGCCACCGCGAGCAGACGGCGCACCTGCTGGGCTACCTCGGCGAGGCCACGCAGGAGGAGATCGACGCCGCGAAGGGCCTCTACCAGCCGGGCGACCTGGTGGGCAAGAAAGGCATCGAGCAGACCTACGACCGCGAGCTGCGCGGCACCGACGGCGAGCGCGTCGTGGTGGTGGACAGCCGCGGCGAGCTGCTGCAGGAGTACCGCCGCAAGCCCGCCGTGGCCGGCCGCAAGCTGCAACTGTCGATCGATCTCGACCTGCAGCAGGAGGCCGCCCGCTGGCTGGACGGCCCGGAGAAGGTGGGGGCGGTGATCGCCATGGATCCGCGCAACGGCGAGATCCTGACCCTCGTCTCCTCGCCGTCGTACAACCCGAACCTCTTCGCCCGCCGGCTGCAGCGGGCCGACTGGCAGGCGCTGATCGACGATCCCAACCATCCGCTGCAGAACCGGGCGATCCAGAACACCTACTCGCCGGGCTCGACGTTCAAGATCGTCATGGCCACGGCCGGCCTCACCGAGGGGATCTTCAACGAGCACACCTCCGTCCTCTGCACCGGCGCCAAGGTGTTCTACGGCCGTCCCTTCCGCTGCTGGCGCCCAGGGGGGCACGGCGTGGTCAACGCCCACACCGCGTTCAAGGTCTCCTGCGACGTCTACTTCTACACCCTTGGGCAGGCGATGGGCATCGAGAAGATCGCCCGCTACGCCCACCTCTTCGGCCTCGGCTCGCCGACGGGGATCGACATCAGCGGCGAGAAGCGCGGCCTGGTGCCCGATCCGGAGTGGAGCCTCGAGGCGCGGGGGCACAAGTGGTATCCGGGCGAGACGATCTCCGTCTCCATCGGCCAGGGGCCGGTGCTGCTCACCCCCCTGCAGATGGCCGAGATGACGGCGCTCATCGCCAACGGCGGCTACCGTGTCATCCCCCACCTGGTCAAGGACGCCAAGCTGCCGCCGCCGGAGCGCGTGCCGCTCGACGAAGAGGCGCTGCGCGCCGTGCGCGGCGGCATGTGGGCGGTGGTCAACGAGCCGGGCGGCACCGCCTACGGCTCGGTGCGCCTGCCGGGGGTCGAGATCGCCGGCAAGAGCGGCACGGTGCAGGTCATCGCCTACTCCCAGCGCCTCGATCCGGCGCACATGCCCTTCAAGTTCCGCGACCACGCCTGGTTCACCTCTTTCGCCCCGGCCGACAACCCGGAGCTCGTCGTCACCGTCTTCGCCGAGCACGGCGGCGGCGGCTCGCGGGTGGCGGGCCCCATCGCGCAGGCCCTCTATGCAAAATATTTCGGGATCGATAACGGGAAGCCACCCGCTCCATGAGGACCGGCCGCGCCTGCGGCTGCTCTCCTCGATCGACGGCGGGGTGATCCTCTCCGCGCTGCTGCTGGCCGCCATCGGCCTCGCCACCGTGCACAGTGCCAGCGCCGAGCTGCCGGTGGACTACTTCCCGCGCCAGGCCGCCTGGGTGGCGGTGGGGCTCGCGCTGCTGCTGGCGTCGATCAGCATCGACTACCACGTGCTGCTCGGCTTCTCGGTGGTGCTCTACGTCCTGGGCGTCGCCTCCCTCGTCGCCGTGCTCTTCCTCGGCGTCGAGCGGGGCGGGGCGGCGAACTGGCTGCAGATCGGCCCCTGGCAGTTCCAGCCCTCCGAGTTCGCCAAGCTGGCGACGGCGCTGTTCCTCGCCCGCTACCTGGCCGGCCTCAATCTGCGCGTGCTGGAGCTGCGGCAGATCCTGATCGCCGTCGTCATCGTCGGCGCGCCCATGGTGCTGGTGGCCATCGAGCCGGACAAGGGCGGCGCCCTCATGTACGCGCCGATGCTGGCCGGCATGGTGCTGGTGGCGGGGCTCCGCGTGCGCCTGCTGATCACCGCCATCCTGGTTGTCCTCGCCCTCGGCTCGGGGATCTGGATGTTCGGCATGCGGGGCTATCAGCGCCAGCGCGTGCTCACCTTCCTCGCTCCCGAGAGCGATCCGCTGGGCGCGGGCTATCAGGTGCGGCAGAGCAAGATCGCCGTCGGCTCCGGCAAGCTGCTGGGCAAGGGCTACATGCAGGGCACGCAGAGCCAGCTCCGCTTCCTGCCCGCCCGCCACACGGACTTCATCCTCTCGGTGCTGGCCGAGGAGTGGGGCTTCCTGGGAGTGGCGGTCGTGCTGGGGCTCTACGGCATCTTCTTCACCAGCGCCGCGCGCATCGCCGCGCGGGCGCGCGACCGCGCCGGCATCCTGCTCGTCACGGGCCTCCTCTCGATCGTCCTCGGCCACGTGCTCTACAACACCGCCATGGTGGTCGGCTTCCTGCCCATCGCCGGCATCCCCCTGCCGTTCCTCTCCTACGGCGGCTCCTTCACCATGATCAATTTCATCTCGACGGGGATCATCCTGGGGGTGGATATCAGGAGATACGTCAATCGGTAGGGTGAGCCCTCCGAAGCCCTCACTCCCCTAACCCCTCTCAGGCTTCCGCTACAATCCCCCCCGCCATGAGCCTCAAGATGCTCATCGAGAGCGATCCGCACCAGACGCGGATCGCCGTGCTGGAGGAAGACCGCCTGACGGAGATCTTCGTCGAGCGCCACCGCCACCGCGGCCTCGTGGGCAACGTCTACAAGGGGCGGGTGACGCGCGTGCTCCCCGGCATGCAGGCCGCCTTCGTCGACGTCGGGCTCGAGCGCGACGCCTTCCTCTACGTCAGCGACGTCGCCGCCGACGTCGAGGCCATGGAGGACCTGGAGATCGACGACGGCCGCGCCGACGAGATGGGGACGCACCAGCAGGGCTCCCCCTCGATCGACGAGCTGCTCAAGGCGGGCCAGGAGATCATCGTGCAGGTGGTCAAGGACCCGCTGCCGAACAAGGGGGCGCGCATCAGCACGCACGTCACCCTGCCGGGCCGCTACCTCGTATTGCTGCCGACGGTGCGCCACTTCGGCGTCTCCCGCCGCATCGAGGACGAGACCGAGCGCGAGCGCCTGCTCGGCGTGCTTCACCAACTGCCGGTGCCGGGCGGCGGGCTGATCGTGCGCACGGCCGGCGAAGGCAAGGGCCGCGAGGAGTTCGAGAGCGATCTCATCTATCTGACGCGCCTGTGGGAGAAGATCCGCCAGCGCGCCGGCCGCGTCTCCGCCCCCACCCTGCTCCACCAGGACCTCGACCTCGCCCTGCGCGTGGTGCGCGACCTGCTGCGCTCGGACTTCGCCGTCCTCTGGGTGGACGGCGAGGAGACCTACGAGCGCATCGTCGAGTTCCTCGACCAGGTGCAGCCCGGGCTCGTCGGCAAGGTCAAGCTCTTCCGCCAGCCGGCGACGCTCTTCGAGCAGTTCGGCATCGAGGAGCAGATCGAGGCGGCCCTGAAGAGCAAGGTGTGGCTCAAGAGCGGCGGCTACATCGTCATCAACCCCACCGAGGCGCTGGTGGCGATCGACGTCAACACCGGCCGCTTCGTCGGCCAGAACAACCTCGAAGAGACGGTGCTGCAGACCAACCTGGAGGCGGTGCAGGAGATCGTGCGCCAGATCCGGCTGCGCGACCTCGGCGGCATCATCGTCATCGACCTCATCGACATGGTGGAGGCGGCGCATCGCGAGCAGGTCTTCGCCAGCCTGGAGGGCGAGATCCGGAAGGACCGCGCCAAGACCAAGGTGCTCAACATCTCCGAGTTCGGCCTCGTCGAGATCACCCGCAAGAGAAGCCGCGCCAACCTCGAGCGCCTGCTCACCCAGGCCTGTCCGTATTGCGGCGGCCGCGGGCGCATCAAGTCCGTGGCCACCATCTGCCTCAACCTGCGCAAGGAGCTGCTCCACCTGCGCGGCCGCATGGCCAACTCCGAGCTCCTGCTGCGCGTCCATCCCGAGATCGCCCGCGCCCTGCAACAGGAGGAGAGGGCCATCTTCGACGAGCTGGAACGCTCGCTGGGGGTCCACATCCTGCTGCAGAGCGATCCCGAGCTGCACCACGAGCGGTTCGACGCCGTGGAGGTGTGAGTGGGTTGCCGAGGGATGAGTGGACGCCCCGAAGGGGCAGAATTTGAATAGCCCGGGGCTTCAGCCCCGGGTCAGGGGAGAAAAAAATCGTTCAAGCCCCGAAGGGGCGGCAGATTCGATGGCGCCCGCCTGTCTGCCGCCCCTTCGGGGCTGGCGCCCCGGGCTATTCAAATTTCTCCCCTTCGGGGAGCCAGGAAAAAGGCGCGCGGAGTAGTGACTCCCGAACCCTTCTCCCTCCCCGACTGGTCCGGCGAGCTCAACCCCGCCCACCGCCAGCTCGATCTCGCCTCGGCCATCCGTACTCTCACCGACCCCGCCGCGGCGGTGAAAACGCTGCACTGGGGGCGCAACTACCTCTACGTCGCGCGGCTGGAGACGGCCGCCGGTCCCGTCGAGGTGGTGGTCAAGCAGTTCCGCCACCACGGCCGACGCGAGCGGCTGCGCCGGCGGCTCCAAGGCAGCAAGGCGGAGAAGAGCTGGCGGATCGCCAACGCTGTCCTCGCGGCGGGCCTCCTCACGCCGGAGCCGGTGATGCGCATCGAGTCGGCGAGCGAGGACGGTCCGTCGTTTTACGTCTGCCGGTACCTGCCGGACGTGGTGGAGGCGCGCTACCTCTTCCGCGCCGCCAGCGCCGGCGAGGAGGCGGCGCGGTTCCCCGAGGTGGACTTTCCGGCGTTCGTCGCGGATCTGGGGCGGGAGATCCGCCGCCTGCACGACGCCGGCTTCTGGCACCGCGACCTCTCGGGCGGCAACCTCCTGCTGCGCTTCGGCGCGGACCGGCGGCTCGCCGCCCTCTACTTCGTCGATCTCAACCGCGCACGCATGGGCCGTCCCCCGGGCGCCTCGGCGCGGCTGCGCGACCTCTCGCGCCTGGCGCTCTTCCGGCCGGAGCATCGGGAACTCCTTCTCGACTCCTACTGGGGCCGTCCTGGATGGGTGGGCGGCCTCTACCTCGTCTACCACCGCGGATTCCTCTTCAAGAACGAGTCGAAGAACACCCTGCGCCGCTGGGGCCACCGCGTCAAGCGCCTCCTCCTGCCGCGCGGCACGCACGCCCACATCCCCGAGGCTCCGCAGGACGCGGGCACGCGGGACAAGATCGTCTGGGACCCGCTTTCCGACCAGCCGCACCAGCACGCCGGCCGGCTCGACAAGCTGCGCGTGCGCGCCGCCGACGCCGGCGCGCACGCCGCCGAGGCCGCGGTCGTGGCAGCCGCCCTGCCGCGCATCTGGCGGCGCTACCGCGAGCTGCGGCGCGGGCTGCATCGCGCGCCGGTCGAATTCGGCGGCCTCGGCGTCGGCGTCCGTCCCTGGCCGGAAGCGCCGGAGACTCTCCTCGCGCTGATCGAGGAGCTGGGGGCGCGCCACGTGCTGCTGCGCCTCCATCCCTGGGAGGAAGACCACGCCGCGGAAGAGGAGCTGGCGCGGCAGCTTCATGCGCGAGGCCGCGAGCTGACCTTCGCGCTGCCGCAGAACCGCGACCTCGTCCGCGATCCTGGCCGCTGGCGCCGCACCCTTGAGGAGATCGCGCCGCGCTTCCTTCCTTACGGCCGGCGCTTCCAGATCGGCCAGGCGATCAACCGCAGCAAGTGGGGCGTCTGGACCCTCGGCGAGTACGCGCATCTCGCGCGTACGGCGGAGGAGGTGCTGCGGCCGCACGGCGGCGTCGAGCTGCTGGGCCCCTCGGTGATCGACTTCGAGTACCACGTCACCGCCGCCGTGCTCAACCGGCGCCGCGCCGGCTTCCGTTTCGACGCCGTCTCCGCCCTGCTCTACGTCGACCGCCGGGGCGCGCCGGAGAGCCGCCAGGCGGGCCTCGACACGGCGGCCAAGGCGCTGCTGCTCGCGGCGATCGCCGAGACCTCGCGCAACGCGGCAGGCCGCTGCTGGATCACCGAGATGAACTGGCCGCTCAAGGAGGGACCCCACTCCCCCGCCGGCCGCGACGTGGCGGTGGACGAGGAGACCCAGGCGGATTACCTCGTCCGCTACTACCTGCTCGCCCTGGGCACGGGAGCGGTGGAGCGGGTCTTCTGGTGGCAGGTGG
>DATBGJ010000360.1:0-7080 GCA_036558045.1 Thermoanaerobaculia bacterium | reverse complement strand
CTTGCCGGCGTAGTCGGTCACGTACCAGCCGCTGCCCTTGAACTGGAAGGCGGGAGACGAGATCAGCTTCTTCACCTCGCCGCCGCACTGCGGGCAGGCGGCGAGGGGAGCTTCGTCGAGGCGCTGGAGGACTTCGGTCCTCTTGCCACACTGCAGGCACTGGTACTCGTAAAGCGGCATCGGGTCACTCCATCAGGCGCTGAATTTGTCGCCGCGCGTCTTGAACCGGATCCGGATGGCCCCCGTTCCCTCCGTGCGCCGCGGCTCCGGGGGCGCGGCGGTCACGGCCGGGACGCCGCGGATGAGCTGGAGGATCTGGAACGCGTACAGCAGCTTGGCGTTGTCCGAGGCGCTGTGCGGTCCCTGGGTGCAGATCTCGTAGAGAGTGCGCTTGCCGTCCACCAGGCTCAGCAGCCGGTACTCGTCGCTGTCGAGGGCCAGCTCGATGAGCTGCTCTGTCTTGTAACAAGGTTCGAGCACCGTCTCTTTCCGCCCCAGGCGGGCGACCAGGGTCTTGGCGTCGGGCGCGCGCTTGATGCCCTGCAGGATGACCTGCCGCATGGGGAGCTGGATGCGTACCGGGTCCGCCTCGCGGAACTCGCCGATGCTGTAGACGACGCTGCCCTCCTGCCAGTAGAAGAGGCTCCAGACGATCGCCTCGACCTGCTTGCGGATGGCGCGGTAGACCTCGCCGGGCGAGAGCACGCCGCGCTCGATGAGCAGCACGCCGTAGCGCCGGTTGGAGCGCTCGCGCTCGCGCATCGTCTCGGCGTACACCTCGGGCGACAGCGCGCCGCTCCGCTGCAGATAGGCGCCGAGGCTGTCGTTGCGGTCCGTCGAGGTGGCGTGAACGACGTTTCCCTCCTTGACGTAGACCTGCTTGACCACCCCGTCGCGGCTGGCCTCGATGACCCCCGGCACCTGGAAGCGGTCGATCGTGTAGAGGATCTCCGGGAGCGCCGTCTGCGACAGGTCGCCGCGGTACTGAAAGCTGTTCTCCACGGTCGCCAAGCGGAGGACCTCCCCATCCAGGGATTACAGGGACTTCAGGGAAGCGGCCCTAACTATACCCCCTATGAAATGCTATCGCCATGGTACCCCTCCCTCCCGACGAGGCCTGGCGGCGCATCGCCGAGCGGCTGCGGCCGCTCGCTGAGGAATCCGTCGAGCGGCGGGCGGCGGCGGGGCGGGTTCTGGCCCACGACCTCGCGGCCACGGTGGACGTGCCGGCGGCGGACGTCTCCGCCATGGATGGCTACGCCGTGGCCGGCGAGGTGCGGCCCGGCGAGCGGCGGCCGGTGGCAGGGACCGTGGCCGCCGGCGATCCGCCAGGGTTCGAGCTCGTCCCGCCCGCCGTCGTCCGCATCATGACCGGCGCGACCGTTCCTCACGGAGCGGACCGAATAATCCCCGTCGAGGCCACGGACGGCGGCCGCGAGGAGGTCGTCTTCCAGGCCGGGACGAGTTCCGGAGAGCACGTGCGGCGGCAGGGCGAGATCGTCCGGATCGGCGACACCCTGCTGCCGGCGGGCCGCCGCCTCACCCCGGGCGCCCTGGCCCTGCTCGCCACCCACGGCTATGCGGCTCTGCCGGTGCACCGGGCGCCCGCCGTCGCCGTGCTCACCACGGGCGACGAGGTGGTGCCGCCGGAGGCCGCGCCGGCGCCGGGCCAGCTCCGCGATTCGAACACCGACTTCCTGCTCGCGGCGGGCGCGGGCCTGGGGCTCCGCTTCCAGTCCCTCGGCATCGCGCCGGACCGGGTGGACGCCCTGCGCGACGCGGTCCGGCGCGGTCTGGGCTCCGACGTGCTGCTCCTCTGCGGCGGCGTCTCGATGGGCGAGTTCGACTTCGTCGAGGGCGTGCTGGCGGAGCTCGGCTGCGAGGCGGTGCTCGACAGCGTCGCCATCCAGCCCGGCAAGCCGATGGTCTTCGCCGTCTCGCGCGAAGGTGGCCTGGTCTTCGGCCTGCCGGGCAATCCGGCTTCGGTGATGGTGAGCTTCTGGCTCTTCGTGCGCCCCGCGCTGCGCCGCCTGATGGGGATCGAGGACTCGTGGTGGGGAGCCGCGGTGGCCGGCGTCCTCGACGCGCCGCTTCCCGGGGCCGGTCCCCGCGACCGCTTCCTCGCCGCCGCGGTCGACGTCCGCGGCGGCGAGCTCTGCGTCACGCCTTTCCCGCCGCGCGGCTCCCACGACCTCGCCGCCTACGCCCGCGGCACCGCCCTGGTGCGCGTGCGGCCGGGAGCGCCGCCGGCGCGGGCCGGGGAACGGTGCGAGGTCCTGTTCGTCACCGCCTGACCGGAGTTACGGCAGCGGCCCGGTCCAGCACTCGCAGTCCCTGGCGGAGCAGATGATATAAGCGGGCTGGCACGTATAGGTGTGGCCGCCCTCGTACTTGCAGAACGCCCCGAACTGCTTTCCCAGACAGATCGTGTCGCTGCAGCTGCCGCAGGTGACGGCCCGCTCGGTGGGGGCGGGCTGGAACGACGGAAGCTTGGCGGCCGCGCAATCCGGAGACGCCGGGGCGGCGAAGATCGCCGCCAGGGTTGCGCTCGCCGGGTCTGCCTGCATGGAGGTCTGGGCGGTGCTCACCGAGGAACCGAGAAACAGCAGAAAGGCGAAGGCCAGCAAGGTGGATCCGAGCTTCATGGGGACTCCTTTCAAGGAAGATTCACAGAAGAGCTGCGCAGCTCCTCAAAGAAGAATGTGCCGGAGCTTCGCTTCGGAGAGCCCTTCGCCCTTGCCTACACCTCGTAGACCGGCCGGCGGACCGGGCGCGGCAGGGGCAGCAGGTTCGAGACGGCCACCAGCGACTCGGTCAAAGGATTGAGCTCTGCCATCTCCCGCGGCGTGAGCAGTCGGACGCTCGTCACGCGCCGCGGCAGGCGCGCCGTGGCGGGATCGCACGGTCGTTCGAGGAAGGCCGCGAGGATCCAGCGGCCGAGGGTGCGGCGGGCTGTGTTCACAGCAGAATTCTACTCCGGCCGCCCTACCCGGGACTTTAATCCTCGCTCACGACGACATTGACCTCAATCCCGAGTCTCGGCGCCTTCGCGAGGCGCGCATCGCCCGTCACCAGCAAGGCGTCCAAGCGGCGGGCGAGGGTAACATACAGCGCGTCCCTCAGCGCCAGATTGTGCCGCAGCCTCCAAGCCGCAACGAGAAGAGGCTGGAGCGTGTAGCGGACGAAGGGCGCTCGCGCCAGCTCAGCCAGGATCGGCCCCACTAAATCCTCCGAGAGATCCCCCGCGCGAACCAAGCGGCCGAGCGCCGAAAAGACCTCGGCATCGAAGTGAGCTGGGACTAGGACCTTATGGCCGCGTAGAGCCGCTTGCGTTCGGCTCCCAGCGGGAGTTCGTAGCAGGAGCTCGACGGCTGCCGAGGCGTCAACGACGACCACGGACATCTGCCAGTTCGGCTTCTTCCTCTTCCCGAGCCTGGCGAACGGCCTCGGCTGCCGGGATGGACGTCGAAACGGGTGTCAATCGGCTCAGACCGTCGAGCCACTCGTCCAAGGTTGGCTGATCGCAATGCTCCTTCAGGACCTCCAGGGCGTACTGGCGCAGGCTCAGGCCCCGCGAAGCCGCCCTACGACGCAGGGTCCGGTGAAGCTCGTCGGGTAGATCGCGAATTTGCAGGTGAACACCCATACAAAAAGCATAGCAATCCTCACCGTCGCATGCAATCTGCATGAACCGCGACATAAACCGCCACCGGCACCCGTGGCCGCAGCAGGAATTCCCGCCGTTGATACCGCTGCCGCAGCAGGGGCCGCAAGCGAGGTTCCAGGTTCCGCTGCACGATCAGGACGTCGCCGTCGGGATGGCGCGGGATGTCCTGGCGGTACTCCATCCCCGGCAGATCGCGGAGGTACCACGGCAGCGGCCAGGCGTGGCGGCCGAGGATCCTGATCGACGGCGCCTCGCCCGCGGGAATCCACCGCGCCGCCTCGCGCACCTCGGCGACCAGAGCCTTGACGTCGCGGTGAGTCGGTACGTAGACGAGAGCCAGGCGGTCGTCGTCGAAGCGGAGAAAGGAGACCTCGACGGCGCGCCAGCCCATCCAGATGAGGCCCAGAGAGAAAGCGCCGATGAGAGCCGCGCGCAATGCCATGGATGTGGTCGGTCTGAAACTCTCGCGAAAGAGAACGCCCGCTGTTAGAGCTGCCGGCAGGAGGACGTTGAGACCCAACCACGGCGTCTTGTAGCGGAGCACCGAGTAGGCGATCAGCTCGCCGGCGGCCCACAAGGCGCAGAAGGTGCCGAAGGCGTCCCGCCGGCGCAGGGCGATCCAGCCTCCCGCGACGGCGCAGAGGACGGTGACGAGCTCGAACGAGACCAGGAGGCGAGGGAAGTAATCCCAGGGCTTGGCGTGCTCCGCGCCCGCGATGCCCTTGGCGGCCCACAGAGAGAAAGTCCGGAACGAGTCGAGCAAGCCTTGTGGGTTGGTGAAAAACGAGGTGTACAGGAGCACATAGGGAACGCCAAACGCCAGGACCGCGAGAATGGCCGTGCGCCGGTTGAGACCGTTCCACAGCTCCGCGACTCGGGGCCGGACCGCGAATCCCGCGACCGCCAGGATGACCAGGGTCAGCGCATACGTCTCCTTCACCGTGGCGAGCAGTCCGAGACAGAAGGCCGCGCCGACGAAGCTCCCCGGCCGGCGCGCCGCGAGCCACTCCGAGGCCGCGACGACCACGGCGAGGGTGAAGAAGACGAGGAAGGTCTCCGGGATGAGGTCGCGGCCGTAGGCGACGAAGGAGGGGGAGAGCGCCAGCAGCCAGGCGGCGGCCGTGATGCCGGTCACGCCCAGCCGGCGCCGCAGCGGCAGCAGCAGCGGCACCATCGCGGCGGAGGCGACGGCCGCCGGCAGCCGCAGCACGAAGTCGCTCTCGCCCAACAGCCAGGCGAACGGCGCGGTGAAGAAGATCAGGAACGGACCGTGGAACCGTTCGGGATCGTAGGCGAACCGGTGCCCCTCGAACAGCTTGGCGAGGAGCCAGGCGGCCATCCCCTCGTCGTGATGGAGCGGCCGGACGCCCGGAAAAAGCAGCCGGAGAATCAGGGCGGCCGCGAAGGCCGCCCAGAACGCCCTCATTCCCTTCGGTGAGGGTTCAGATGTGGCAGCTCGCCAGACCGCGCTTCTCCAGGTACTGCTGGTGATAATCCTCGGCGCGCCAGAACTCGGCGGCGGGCTCGATCTGCGTCACGAGCGGCCGCCGGAAGCGGCCGCTCTTCTCCAGCCGCTCCTTGGAGGCGCGCGCAACGGCCTCCTGCTCCGGCGTGTGGAAGAAGATGACCGAGCGGTACTGGGTACCGATGTCCGGACCCTGGCGGTTGAGCGTCGTCGGGTCGTGGTTCTCCCAGAAGACGTTCAGCAGGTCGTCGTACGAGACGGCCTCGGGATCGTACTCGACCTGCACGACCTCGGCGTGGCCGGTGGTGTCCGAGCAAACATCTTTATAGGTGGGATTCTGGAGATCCCCGCCCGCGTAGCCGACGGCGGTGGCCTTGACTCCCTTGACGCGGCGGAACTCCGCCTCCACCCCCCAGAAGCAACCCGCTCCAAACGTGGCGATGGCCATGTGCGTTCTCCCTTTCTTGACTGAGGAGTCTACGCTCCCCGTGCGCCTACAACAGCGCTCCGTCCCGAGATTGTTTCAAGCCCCGGCTCGACAAAGAAAACTCCCGGGGGCTAGACTCCATTCAAGGATCACAAGGATCTCTTGAATTTCTCCCCGGGGACCCGCCTCGGCTCGTACGAGATCATCGCACCGCTCGGCTCCGGCGGCATGGGAGAGGTCTACCGCGGCCGGGACAGCCGACTGAACCGGGACGTGGCGGTCAAGGTGCTGGCGCACCGCCTGACCGGTAACCCGGAGGCGCTGGCGCGCTTCAAGCGCGAGGCCCAGGCCGTGGCGGCGCTGTCGCACCCGAACGTGCTCGCCCTCTTCGACTATGGAGAGAGCGACGGCACGGTCTTCGCCGTCATGGAGCTGCTCGACGGCGAGACGCTGCGCGCCCGGCTGACCTCAGGTCCCCTCCCCCAGCGCAAGGCCGTCGAGTACGCCGTGCAGATCGCCCGCGGCCTCGCGGCGGCGCACGAGCGGGGTATCGTCCACCGCGACCTCAAGCCCGAAAACGTCTTCCTGACCCGCGACGGGCAGGTGAAGATCCTGGACTTCGGCCTCGCACGGCTGGCCACGGTTGAATCGGACGGCGGTGAAACCTTCAGTCCGACGCCCTCGCTGCCGACTCGGCCGGGGATCGTCATGGGCACGCCCGGTTACATGTCGCCCGAGCAGGTACGCGGCCAGGGCACGGATCCGCGCTCCGATCTCTTCGCTTTCGGAACGATCCTCTACGAGATGCTGGCGGGCCGGCGGGCTTTCCGCGGCGACACCGCCGCCGAGGCGATGACGGCGGCGCTGCGGGAGGAGCCGCCGGAGCTGCCTGCGAGCGTTCCTCCCACTCTCGACAGGCTCGTGCGCCACTGCCTGGAGAAGGACCGCGAGCAGCGCTTCCAGTCGGCGCGCGACCTCGCCTTCGACCTCGAGGCGATCCTGGACCGTTCGACCTCCGCAGCGTCGGCCGTGCCGGCGCGCCGGCGCCGTGCCGTGCCGGCCTGGGTGGCCTGGGCAGCCGTCACGTTGGTGTCAACGGGAGTCGTGGGATGGCTCGCGTCCTCTCGCGCCGCGCCGCCCGGCGCTCCCGCCCGTTTCTCCATCACCTTGCCGGCCGGGCTCCGCCTCGCCGACCCACCGCTCGGCGTCGCGGTCTCCCCCGACGGCCGCTTCATTGCCTTTACCGCCACGCAAGGAGACAACGCACCGCAGCTCTGGGTGCGTCCCCTCGACACGCTCGAGCCGCGCCTCCTCGCGGGCACCGAAGACGCAACCCTGCCCTTCTGGTCGCCGGACAGCCGTTTCCTGGGCTTCTTCGCGGCCGGCAAGCTCAAGCGTGTGGCCGTTGAAGGTTCCGCGCCGCCCCAGATCGTTTGCGACGCCATCGACAGCCGGGGCGGGACCTGGAATCAGACCGGCGACATCCTATTCGCGCCGTTCCACCAGAGCGCCTTGTACAAG
>DATBGJ010000359.1:0-3814 GCA_036558045.1 Thermoanaerobaculia bacterium | reverse complement strand
GGGAACGGCCTCGGACATCGCTAGGCCGGGAGGGTCCAGAGGGACAAAGAAGGATTGGGCGTTCTGCCCTGCGAAGCCTCACCCCCTGTCCCCCTCTCCCTGACGGGCGAGGGGGGACGATGCCGGATTGACAGAGGACGTAGGGCGCGCTGTGCGCGCCATAACCCACTATGGTGCGCACAGCGCCCCCTACGGCAAGAACCCTTCGCATGGGTCCCCCCTCGCCCGTCAGGGAGAGGGGGACAGGGGGTGAGGCTTCGCAGGGCACACCGGTCGGATCTACGACATCTCTCACTTCCGCGTCCTCCCCACCGCCGCCACCAGCGCCGGCATGCGCTGCGTGGCTTCGCGGTCGAGCTCGGCGACGAGGCTCTCCAGCAGGCTGTCCGGCGGATGGTTGTAGCGCCGGCGGGCCGCGCCTCCCGCGTCGTCGCCTTCGAGCTTGAAGCGGGCGAGGACGTCCCGCGCTTCGCCGCGCAGGCCGCCGCGCTCCAGCGCCGCGGCGAGCTGCAGGGTGAGCTTCTCGTCGCCCGGCATGCGCTCCAGCCCCTCGCGCAGCAGCTTCTCCGCTCCCGGCTGGCCGCCGGCCGTGAGCATGCGGGCGAGCTCCTGGTAGGCGATGTGGAGGCACCAGTCCACGGGCTCTTCGCGGATCAGCTCGCGGAGGATGTCCATGGCTTCCGCCGTGTTGCCGAGATGCTTCAGGTCCAGGGCGCGGCGCAGGCGGGCTTCGCGGTTTTTCGGATGCGCGCGCAGCAGCGCGTTGAGATGGCCGGTCGCCTCCTGGTGCATGCCGCGGCGCTCGGCGCTGGTGGCCAGCTCGAGCAGGACCATCTCGTTCCCGGGGTCCTCCGCCAGCACGCGCTGGAACAGTTGGTTCGCCCGGCTCTGCACGCCGGAGCGCAGCAGCAGGATGCCGAAGACGGCCTCGAAGCGGCGGGCCAGCTCGGCCTGTCCGCTCTGGCGGTAGAGATCGACCAGCCGCACGAAGACCTCGCGCGCCATGGTGGAGCCTTGCAGCCGCCGTCTCACCGTGGCGTCCTCGTGGAGGCGCCGGTGCAGGCGCATCAAGGGCACCAGGCTGTCCGGATTCGCGGCGGCGAGCTCGGCGGCGACGTCCATCTCGATCTCCACCAGGTCCTCGACGCGCACCGCCATGTCCGGCCGCCGCAGCAAGGAGTCCTCCGAAGCCCGCACGGCGGCGAGCGCTTCCGCTTCCCGCCCGGCGGCCAGACTTTCGACGGCCTCCCGGTACGCGGCCCTGGCGGCGGCGCGGAGCTTGCGGCCTTCGGCGGTGGCGAGGAGCGGCGGCGGCGCCACCTCGGTGTCCGCTTGCGGCGCCGGAGCGGTCCCTCCCGCGGGCCTTGCGGCGTCGTCCGGGAAGGGGGGAGGATCGAGCGGGCCGAGGCTGCTCGAGCGCGCCGTGACCCGGGGATCTTCGGCGGGCGGCGGCGCGAGCGGCGGCGCCGGATCGACCTCCGCCGGCTCGGGCACGGGCATGCGCAGGGTGCGCGCGCCGAGGCGCCCGGTCTCCACGTTGCGCACCAGGATCCTCACCGCGTACTGGCCCGGTTGGAGAGGCAGGCTGCTCAGATGATCCAGGCCGTTGCGCTCGATCGCGGCGCGGTGCGCGGGCAGGTCCACCTCGATCGACTCCAGCAGCGAGGCCTGCACGCCGTTGCCAGCGTCGAGGGCGTAGAGGACCACCTCGGCGCGCAGCGTGTCTCCCGTCTGGCCGGCGAGCAAGGAAGGCCCGTCCAGCCGCAGCCGCAGCAGCACGCGCGTCTTGCCGGGCTCGTCGCGCACCGGCAGCGCCAGGGCGCCGAGCGAGATCTCGCCCCCCTCCTGGCCGCTCATCAGGATCGCCGCGGACTCGACGTTGACTCCCTGCAAGGTGGCGACGCGCGCGGGCGGCGGCGGGGGGGCAGGGGGTGTTTGGGTAGAGGCAGGGGAAGCGCAGACAGATAGGACAGATAGGACGGCAAGGACGGCTTCTCTTCTCACTACTTCGCCGCCGCCTCGGCCCCCGTAGTCAGCGGGATGCGCAGCACGCTCTCGGCGCCGCTCATGTCGTCCCGCAGGGCCACCGCCACGATGCTCTCGCCGGGAGCGAGGTGCATGGTGAAGCGGTAGCCGGCAGTCTGGCCGGGCGCCGAGAGCAGTTTCTCGTTGGGGATCTCGATGGGGAACTCGGCGCGCGGCGCACCGGTGATATGGCCCTTGCCGTCGCGCGCCACGATGGCGACCGTCAGGTGCGCGACGTGGAAGTGCTCCTGCGGGCGGAGCAGCACGGAGGCGATGGGCAGCGAGACGATGGCGGAGACCCGGAAGCGGCCGTCCTCCTCCTTCGTCTGCTCCTCGACCGACAGCTCGGCCTTGAGCGTGTTGGCGCCGCCGCCGGCCCACAGCGTCGAGATGGCCCGCCGCAGCAGCGGATCGCCGCCGGTGCCGTCGAAGCGCTCCTCGCGGTAGCGGGCCAGCAGCTCGCCGCCGCGCACGGTCACCTTGATGCGGTGCCTGGCCTTCTTGCCCGGCGGCGCCGGCGTATAGCCAATCACGTAGGCGGCGCCGATGTCGCGCCCCACCCCTTCCAGGAAGGGCGCCGGATTCTGCAGGTCCGTCACCACCCGGCCGCCGGTGCCGGCGGCGAGCGTGCGCACGGCGCGGTCCGAGTCCTCGGGATCGTTCCCCGGCCGCACTCCGATGGCGCCCGCGGCGGCGGCGCTGGCCGCGCCCGCCTCCGGCAGCGCCAGGGCGTGAATGGTGACGCCGGCGGAGTTGGCGCGGTCCGCCGTGTCCTGCACCGCGCGGGAGGCGTCCCAATCCGCGGTCTCCAGCGGCGTCACGCCGAGCTCCCTCTCGAAGACCTCGTACTTGTTGTGCCACAGCTCGAAGAGGTCCGCCGCCGGCGCCATGGGCAGGCCGCTGCCGATGTAGACGAGGGCCTTGCGCTCCGGCAGACTGGCGAGCAGGGCCAGGGTCTGCTGCAGGGCGGCGAGCGTGGCGCGCACCTCGTCGGCGCGCTGCCGGCCGTACTGGCGCATGTTGTCCATCAGCGCCGAGGCGCGGCCGAGGGCGATCGTCATGTCCCGCTCCTCGCCCGGCGGCAGCGCCTGCAGGATGTCGCGCACGAGGCCGTTCCGCTCCTGCAGCATCATCGAGCCGCGCGGCGCCGCCTTGCTGAGGCGGTCCAGGGTCTCGTTGAGCGCCGCGAGGTCCGCCGTGGGCTCGCCCTGCAGCTCGAGGGCGCCGGTGAAGCGCACGACGAGCACGCGGTCGCCCGGCTTCAGGTTCGACGCGAACAGCCGGCGCAGGCCGTTGAGCGCGGCGAGCCGGCCGGCCGGACCGAGGCTCATGTCGTCGATGAACACGGCCAGCACCATCGGCTGGCTGGAGGTGGCGTAGAGGTTGGTGACCTCCACCGGCTGGCCGTCCTCGACGACCTGGAAGTCCGCCGGCGTCAGGCCGGGGATGGGCTGGCCCTGCTTGTCCGTGACCAGCACCTCCACCTCCGCCACCCGCACGTCGACGCTGCCCGAGAACGTGGTCTCGGACTCTTTCTGCTCCGGCTTCGGCTCCTGCGCGCGCACGGACGCCGCGAGCAGAAGAAGGACGGCGGGAACAGCCAACAGCGCCCGTTGGGGAGACACGCGAATCATCGTAGCATGCGTCCGATGAACCTCCATGGCCTGTTCGCCATTCCGCGCCTGCGGATGCCGGAGAAGGTAGCTCTCCGCTTTTACGACGGCGATGGGGAGAAGGTTTATACCTACCGCGAGCTGTTCGCGGACGCCGACCGGCTCGCCGCGGGCCT